>NZ_BADB01000342.1:0-30447 GCF_000333415.1 Microbacterium sp. B24
AGCTCGGTCCCGGGGATCCTCTAGAGTCTGAAGATGCTGGAGCTGCACGAGAGCGCCCCTGCGGGCTTCGCCCCGGTGGCGGAGTACCTCGGCCGCCTGCAGGAAGCCGACGACCGCGTCGACATCGTGCGGGTCACGTGGTTGGAGCAGCTCGCCGACACGGAGCGGCTGCTTGACGCGTTCGCGTTCTCGCGGAGCGAGTCCGTGGCCGCGGCGGGCTGAGGCGCTCCGGCGCGGGCGTCAGACCTCCAGCCCCACCGCGGCGGTGCAGCGCGCCAGCTCGTCCGCGTCGAGCACGAGGTCGGCGGCCCGCGCGGAGTCGGTGATGGATGCCGCGCGTCGCGCCCCTGGAATCGGCACGACGCGCGGGCTCAGGGAGAGCTCCCACGCGAGCACGACCTGCTGCGCGCTCACGGAGTGGGCCTCGCCGATCTCACGGAAGACGCCGAACCGATCGCCGACCGAGCGCCCGCCCCCGCCGGTGCCGCCGAGCGGGCTCCACGGCAGGAAGGCGATGCCGTGCGCGTCGCAGTACTGCAGCTCGCCGAAACTGCCCGGATACCGCGGCGAGAACTGGTTCTGCACACTCACGAGGTTGCCCGCGCCGAGCACCTGCTCGGCGATCGCGATCTCTTCGACGCTCGCATTGGAGATGCCCAGTGCCCGCACGAGGCCTTCGTCCTGCAAGGTCTTCAGGTTCTGCATGATCTCGCCGTACACCATCCACCGGTCGGGGCGGTGGTACTGGTAGAAGTCGATGACCTCGACACCGAGGTTCTCCATCGAGCGCTGCACCGCCGAGCGCAGGTAGCCGAGCGATCCGTCGCGGCCGAAGTCCTTCTCGGCGGTGCGCGTGATGCCGCCCTTCGTTCCGACCAGGATGCCGCTCGTGTCGCCGTCCCACGAGGCGAGCGCGTCACGCACGATGCGCTCGTTGTGACCCATCTGATCCCACGAGGGCGCGTAGATGTCGGCGGTGTCGATGAAGGTGACCCCGGCGTCCAGCGCGGCGTGCACCGTCGCGATCGCATCGGCGCGATCGGGGAGCTCGTTGTCGTTGTTCATCGAGACCGGCATGGCGCCCAGCCCGATCGCGGAGACGGTGAACGGTCCGATCGTGCGCTGCTGCATGGGGTTCCTTCCGGTCGGTCGTACGACGACGTACGCGCTCCACTCTGCCGCATGCCTGCGACCCCGGGGCCGCCCGGACGATCCGGACGGTCCGCAGGTGGTCAGTCCGAGGGGAGGCTCACCCGCAGGCGTGCGCCCCCGAGAGCCGCGTCCTCGATGCCGATGCGCCCGCCGTGGGCCTGCACGATACGCCGGGAGGTGGCCAGGCCCAGCCCGAGTCCTGGCACGTCGGCGGCGTCGCCGCGCTCCATGATGTCGAACACGCGGTCGCGCAGCTGCGCCGCCACACCCGGCCCGTTGTCGTCGACGGTGATCGCCCACCCCGTCGGCCCGCGCTGCGCGTCCAGCTCGACGACGGGCGCGACGCCGGCGGCTGCCGCGAACTTGAGGGCGTTGGCGAGGAGGTTCTGCAGCAGCACCGCGATCAGCGCCGGGTCGCAGACGATGGCGTCGTCCGGATCGATGCGCACGGTGATGCGGGCATCGAACGCGGCGACGGCTCGTTCGAGGTCGGCGATCACGCCCTCAACGAGCGGTCCCAGCGCGACGCGTTCGCGGTGGGCCTCCGCGCCGCCCACCCGCGCATAGGCGAGCAGCTCGGTGATCATGACGTTCATCCGCGCCGCCGCGGCATCCGCCCGACGCAGCGCGTGGGTCGCGCGCGACCCGTCGCCGTCGTCCACGCCGTCCAGGGCGAGATCGATCTGGCCCATGAGAGCCGTGAGCGGGTTGCGCAGATCGTGGCTGATCTGACCGGCGAAGTGCGCCAGTTGATCGTTGGAGCGCTCCAGCTCGTGCGTCAGCCGGCGCAGCTCCAGCACCTCCACGGCCTGCCCGGCCAGCAGATCCAGGGCGGAGCTCTGCTCCGCGGTGAGCGTGCCGGCATGGTCGTCGAAGACGCAGAGCGTTCCGATCGCGACACCCGCCGGAGTGATGAGCGGGCTGGACGCGTAGAAGCGGACACGGCCGCGCGCGCCGGTCACAAAGGGGTTCTCGGCGAAGCGGTCGTCGACGCTCGCGTCGGCGACCCAGACGTGACGGGCGTCGGGCAGCACGACGGCGCACATCGAGTCGTCGCGGTCGCAGATCGCCGCCTCCACCCCCGCCGTCGCCACCTGGTACTGGTATCTGTCGTCGATGATGTTGACCGCGGCGCCGCTGACGCGACAGAGCGTCGTCGCCAGCGCGGCCAGGCCTTCGAGGTTGGGCTCCGCCGGGGCGCCGACGATGCGGTAATCGGCGATCGCCTCGCGACGAGCAGCGGCGTCGGTGATCGGCATGCGCGTTCTTCTCCTGTCGGCTGCGACCAGGATAATGGGCGGGTCCGCCCCGGCGGGCGCCGTAGGCTGGAGCCATGGCGACGGGCGCGGTGATGCACACCTTCGACGTGCAGGTGGCCGACGTCGATCGTGGCGTCTACGAGAGCCTGTCGCTGCGGATGGCGCAGCATCCGTCCGAGACCGGCGCCTTCATGCTCACGCGCCTGCTCGCCTACTGCCTCGAGTACGCGGAGGGCATCGCCTTCACCGAGGGTGTCTCGGCCACCGACGAACCCGCGGTGCTGGTGCGGGATGCGACCGGGGCGATCACGACATGGATCGAAGTCGGGGCTCCCGACGCCGAGCGACTGCACCGTGGCAGCAAGCTCGCCGACCGCACCGTCGTCTACAGTCACCGAGACGCGGCCAAGCTGCTGCCGCTCTGGGCGGGCAAGAAGATCCATCGCGCCGACGACATCGTGCTGCGAACGTTCGATGCGGGATTCGTGGATGCCGCCGCAGACGCCGTCGAGCGGCGCAACGCCGTCACCCTGTCGGTGACGGAGGCCCAGCTCTACCTCGACGTCAACGGAACAAGCCTGTCGTCGGCGCTGCACGAGCACCGGCTCAGCTGACGCGCGCGCCGCGCGTCGGCGGGTCGACTCGCTGCGCGCTCAACGACCGGGTGGCGCGCGGGGATGCGGGGTTCGCTTGGGCTTGCCTTGCTGGCGCGGCCGCGGCGGGCGGCATACGGTGACGGGATGACCGACACGGAATCCTCGCATCCTGATGAGCCGCACCGCGGCGGCGTGGCGCAGCGACTGAACTGGCTGCGCGCCGGCGTGCTCGGAGCGAACGACGGCATCGTCTCCACGGCGGCGGTCGTCGTCGGCGTGGCCGGCGCGACGGCCGAGGTCATGCCGGTTCTGCTCGCCGGGTCCGCCGCCCTCGTCGGCGGGGCGATCTCCATGGCGCTGGGGGAGTACGTGTCGGTCTCCAGCCAGCGCGACAGCGAGCACGCCCTCATCGAGAAGGAGCGCAGGGAGCTCGCCGACGATCCGGAGGCCGAGTTCGTCGAACTGGTCGGTCTCTACCGCGAGCAGGGGCTCAGCGAGGAGACGGCCACGCGCGTCGCGACCGAGCTGACCGAGCGCGACGCGCTCGCCGCGCACCTGTCGGCCGAGCTGAACATCGACCAGGACGACGTGGTCAGCCCGTGGCACGCCGCGTTCGCCTCGGCGGTCGCCTTCTTCGTCGGTGCTCTTCTGCCGATGGCGACCATCCTCCTCCTGCCGCATCCTGCGCGCCTCGTCTGGACGTTCGTGTCCGTGCTGCTCGCCCTCGCCGTCACCGGCTACCTCGCCGCCTGGCTGGGCGGCGCCAACCGCGGCCGCGCCATCATGCGGACGGTCATCGGCGGCGCGCTCGCGTTGGGTGCCACCTTCCTCGTCGGCACTCTCTTCGGCACCGCCGTCGGCTGAGTCCCGCCCTGCGCTCCGCGCGCGGCGTAGGGTGAGCCGCATGCGGACTCCGATGGCGTATCTGCGCGGGGCGCGGCATCCCGAGGCCTTCCACGGCCGCGGCGCCGGACGGCCGTTCTTCGAGGGCTGGTACGTCAAGCTCGTCTCGGCCGACCGCGCGCACCGCTGGGCGGTGATCCCGGGAGTGTTCCGTGGCGACGGGCGCGGCGACATGCCGGCCGACGAGGCGTTCGTCCAGGTGCTCGACGGTGTCGCGGGGCGGTCGTGGTATCACCGCTTCGACCCCGAGGAGTTCGCGGCATCCGACCGGCGTTTCGAGGTGCGCGTCGGCGGCAACATCTTCGACTCCGACGGGGCGACGCTCGATCTGCCGCAGCTGCGGGGACGGATCTCGTACGCCACTGCTCTGCAACCGTGGCCGGTGACGTTGCGCGAGCCGGGGATCATGGGCTGGTACGGGCTCGTGCCGTTCATGGAGTGCTTCCACGGTGTCGTCTCGTTCGGGCACGACCTCGGCGGCACCCTGCAGGTCGAGGGCCGAGAAGTCGACTTCGGCGGCGGCCGCGGCTACATCGAGAAGGACTGGGGTCAGGCCTTTCCCGCGGGATACGTCTGGCTCGCGTCGAACCACATCGATGCCGTCGGCGTCGGCGGTGGCGAGACGGACGCGTCGCTCGTGGCATCGGTCGCCATCATCCCGTGGCTGCGCGGCTCGTTCCGCGGGTCGATCGTGGGACTTCGCCACGGCGGACGTCTCTACCGCTGGACCACCTACAACCGCTCTCGCGAGCGTCGCCTCACCATCGACGACGACCGGGTGCGGTGGAGCATGGCGGGTCCCGACGGCAGGCTCGACCTCGAAGCCGAACGCGTGCGCGGGGGGCTGCTGCACGCCCCGTTGCGCACCGCGATGCACCAACGCGTGGAAGAGACGCTCGATGCCCGCGTGATGATCCGGCACACGGATGCCGCGGGGCGCGTGCTGTTGGAAGGCGTCGGCACGTGCGCGGGCCTGGAGGTCTTCGGCGACACGACGCGTCTGCTCGCCCTGCGCTGACCCGGTCCGCTCATCCGCGCCGCCCGGACACGCGAATCGGGGTCGCGTCCGGTCGGACCGGCCCCAGCCGGCGACCACACGCGACCTCGATCATCGTGCGGGTGTGCGGGTGTGCGGCGCGTTCAGACGCGCACGAGCATCTTCCCCGTGTTGGCGCCGCGCATCAT
Organism: Microbacterium sp. B24; assembly: GCF_000333415.1. NCBI lineage: Bacteria > Bacillati > Actinomycetota > Actinomycetes > Micrococcales > Microbacteriaceae > Microbacterium > Microbacterium sp. B24. The sequence goes on from NZ_BADB01000342.1 coordinate 5,096, forward strand.
CGACAGGAAGGCGTCGACGGTGTTCTCGATGCCGTCGACGATCGTCTCGTCGTAGACGATGCCGCCCTCGGCGAACCAGGCCGACATCTTCTGCTGGAACTCGGGGGCCAGGTGCAGGTAGGCGGCGAGGGTGAAGCCCTGCATCGTGAGGGCACGCGTGATCATGTTCGACATGTTGTCGGGACCGGGCGTGCGCTCCGTGGTGTTGTAGCCGGTGATGGCGCCGCAGAGGGCGGCGCGGCCGCCGTCGTTAAAGGCGTCCAGCGCCGCTTCCAGGTGGTCGCCGCCGACGTTGTCGAAGAAGACGTCGATGCCCTCGGGCGCCGCCTCGGCCAGCAGGGCGCGGACGTCTCCGGACTTGTAGTTGAACGCCGCGTCGTAGCCGTACTTCTCGGTAAGGAGGGCGACCTTCTCCGGCGTTCCGGCCGAGCCGATGACCCGTCCTGCGCCCAGGCGCTTGGCGATCTGGCCCACGGCGGTGCCGACGGCGCCGGCCGCGCCGGAGACGAAGACGGTGTCGCCGGGCGTGAGGTGCGCGATGGCGGTGAGTCCGACGTACGCGGTGAGCCCCGTCATACCGAGGATGTGCAGGTTCAGCGAGAGCGGCACCCCGGGAATCTCCGGGATGGCGCGGAAGGTCGCGGCATCGGCCTGGACGACGTCCGACCAGCCGTGCTGGTGCAGCACGACCGTGCCGACCGGCAGGTCGTCGGATGCCGAGGCCACCACGCGCCCGACCGCGCCGCCGGTGATGGTCTCGCCGAGCGCGTAGGGGGCGACGTAGCTGCGGGTGTCGTTCATGCGACCGCGCATGTAGGGGTCGACGGAGACGAACTCGTTGCGTACGCGCACTTCGCCGGCCTGCGGGGCACCGTAGGTGACCGTCGCGACGCGGAAGTCGTCGTGCGTGGGCCACCCGACGGGGCGGGCGGCGAGCTGGATCTGAGTGCTGGTGGCGTCTGTCATTCGTTCTCCTTGTGGGATGCGGATGGGGATGGGGATGGGGTCGGGTGTGCGACGGGGGCGGGTCAGATCAGCAGGCCGATGGCGAGAGCCACCACCCCCAGGGTGGGGATGACGCCCTGCTTCAGGGCGGCGGAGGCCTTGTCGGGACTGGACAGCAGCAGCACCAACGAGGCCGCGGTCATCGAGCCGGCGCCCGCGAAGACGAGAGCCGCACCCGCCGCGGTGGCGCCGGTGGCGAAGAGGACGACGCCGATGGCGACCAGCACGGCGAGGAACAGGTTGTAGAAGCCCTGGTTGAAGGCCATCTCGCGCGTGGCCTGAGCTTCTTCGGCGCTGGTGCCGAACGTGGCGCGGGCGCGCGGCGTGGTCCAGGCGATGGACTCGAGCCAGAAGATGAAGACGTGGATGAGCGCCGCGACGGAGGCGAGCACGAGACCGACGATGACCATGGGGATCCTCCTGTTTCTGAACTGACTGTTTCAATATATACTGAAACGACCGGTTTAGAAAGTGGGGCGGATGCCGTGGCGAGGAGTCGAGAGTTCGATCGCGTCGCCGTCGTGCGATCCGCCCGGCAGTTCTTCTGGGAGCACGGCTACGAGGACGCCTCGATCGCGGGCCTCGAGAGCGCGACCGGCCTGAACCGTTCGAGCATCTACAACGCGTTCGATTCGAAGCGCGGCTTGTTCGACGCCGCCGTGCAGAGCTACCTCGACGAGGTCGTGCGACCCCGCCTGGCGCCGCTGCAAGGCGACGAGGTCGCGCCCGGCGCGCTCGCCGACTACCTCGACGGCCTCGCGGCGGCGTTCGCCCGCGTCGGATCGATGCCGGCCGCGCACGGCTGCCTTCTCATCAATGCCGCCGGTGCGCCGGTCGCCCGCGACGCCGACGTCGCCCGCGTGATCGACGACTACCGCGCCGAACTGCACGACGCGATCGCGCGCGGGATCGCGGCGGCGGTGCCTTCGGCATCCGTCGACCGGCGCGCGCGCCTCGCCGATGCCGTCACCGGCCTCGTGGTCGCGGCCTTCGCGCTCGTGCGCCCGTCGCCGCACGAGGCGGTGCGCGCGCTCGAGACGGCGGCGGCACTCGTGGATGCCGAGGCCGTGCGCCCCTGACGGCGGCGTTTCGACTCGCTGCGCTCTGCGTTTCGACTCGCTGCGCTCGCTCAACGACCGGGAAGGGCGAGGGAGGGGGATAGACGCGGCGGCGAGAGGTCGCAGCGAGATTCGCCATCATGTCGCATCCGCTGGTGCGCCCGCGCGTTCTAGTCTTCCCTCACCGCGTCACTGGGGACGACGGTGCACCCATGACCTTGCGAGGGCGGAGAAGAGCGATGAGCGACTTCGGCAGCACCACACCGATTCATCTGGAACGCGGCGACGGCAAGGGCCTCGCCGCCGGCACCCTGGGGCTGTGGGGGTCGACCGTCATCGGCTTGGCCTCGACGGCTCCCGTCTACTCCCTGGTCGCGACGCTCGGTTTCGTCGTCCTCGCCGTGGGGGCGCAGGCGCCGATCGCCTTCATCATCGCGTTCGTCCCGATGCTGTTCACGGCGTTCGCGTATCGCGAGCTGAACAACAAGATCCCCGACTGCGGCACGACCTTCACGTGGGGGACGAAGGCCTTCGGGCCGTGGGTGGGCTGGATGGGCGGCTGGGGCGTCGCGATCGCGGGCATGGTCGTGCTCGCCAACCTCGCGCAGATCGGCTCGATCTACTTCTGGGCGCTGTTCGGCATGGAACTCGAGAACAACGACTGGCGCATCATCCTCGTGGCCGTGCTGTTCATCGCATCGATGACGTGGGTGAGTTGGCGCGGTGTCGAGATCGGCGAGCGCATCCAGAACGTGCTGCTCGGCGTGCAGTACCTGGCCCTCGCGATCTTCGTCGTCGCGGCGCTCTGGGAGTTCTTCGCGGGCAACGCCCCCGCTCCCACCCCCTTCGACTGGAACTGGCTGAATCCGTTCGCGTTCACCGACTACCACGGTTTCACCGAGGCCGTGCTGCTCGCCCTGTTCATCTACTGGGGCTGGGACTCGTGCCTCGCCCTCAACGAGGAGACCAAGGACCCCAAGCGCATCCCGGGGCGCGCGGCGCTGCTGACCACCGTCATCCTGCTGTTCACCTACGTTTCGGTCACGATCGCCGCCATGATGTACGCCGGGCTCGGCGAGGACGGGCCGGGTCTGGCCAACCCCGACAACGCCGACGACTTCTTCCTCGCGATCAAGGACGGCCTGCTCGGCCCGTGGGGCTGGCTGCTCGTGGTCGCCGTGCTGATCTCGGCCGTGTCCTCGACGCAGACGACCATCCTGCCCACCGCGCGCGGCACGCTCGCGATGGGCGTCTACCGCGCACTGCCCGCACGGTTCAAGAACGTGCACCCGGTGTACAAGACGCCGTCGTTCTCGACGATCGTCGGTGGCACCGTGGCCATCTGCTACTACCTCGGCATGACGCTGATCAGCGACAACATCCTGCAGGACTCGATCTCCTCGCTCGGCCTCGCGATCGCGTTCTACTACGCCATCACCGGCTACGCCTGCGTCTGGTACTTCCGCCGCGACCTGCGCAACTCGACGCGTGAGCTGTGGGTGAAGGGCATCTTCCCTCTGCTCGGGGCCTTGATGCTGACCTTCGCCTTCGTGCAGTCCGCCATCGACATGTTCGACGTGAACTACGGCAACACGGTGCTGCTCGGCATCGGCGGCACCTTCGTCGTGGGCATCGGAGCGCTGCTCGTCGGCGTCGTGCTGATGTTCGTCTGGTACCTCTTCCCGCGCTCGAAGCCGTTCTTCCAGGGGCGCTCTCTGAACCGCGAGACCCCGGTGCTCGTTCCCGAGGAGCCCGGCGACATCATCCGCTCCATCGACGGCGGCATCTGACGACCGCGCCTGTCGGCATCCCCTTCCTCTCAACGACAAGGAATCTCATGCGTATCCTCATCGTCGGCGCCGGAGGCGTCGGCTCGGCCGCCGTCCGCATCGCCGTCCGCCGCGACTTCTTCGAGAAGCTCGTCGTCGCCGACTACGACCCGGCGCGCCCGCAGGCGCTCGTCGACGAGGTCGCCGACCCGCGCGTCGAGGCGGCCCAGGTCGACGCCTCGCGTGCCGATGCGGTGGCGGGGCTCATCGAGGCGCACGGCATCACCCACGTGCTCAACGCCGTCGACCCGCGCTTCGTCATGCCGATCTTCGACGGCGCGCTCGCCGCCGGCGCGATCTACCTCGACATGGCGATGAGCCTGTCGACGCCGCATCCCGAGCAGCCGCACGCGCTGCCGGGCGTCAAGCTCGGCGACGAGCAGTTCGCCAAGGACGGCCAGTGGAAGGATGCCGGTCGGCTCGCCCTCGTCGGCATCGGGGTCGAGCCGGGGCTGTCGGACGTCTTCGCCCGCTATGCCGAAGACCATCTGTTCAGCGAGATCGACGAGCTCGGCGTGCGCGACGGAGCGAACCTCGTGGTGGCCGGCTACGACTTCGCACCGTCGTTCTCGATCTGGACGACGATCGAGGAGTGCCTCAATCCGCCGGTCATCTACGAGAAGGACCGCGGCTGGTACACGACGGAGCCGTTCAGCGAGCCCGAGGTGTTCGACTTTCCCGACGGCATCGGTCCGGTGGAATGCGTCAACGTCGAGCACGAGGAGGTGCTGCTGATGCCGCGCTGGACGAAGGCGAAGCGCGTCACCTTCAAGTACGGCCTGGGCGACGAGTTCATCGGCGTGCTGAAGACCCTCCACAAGCTCGGCCTGGACAGCACCGCGAAGGTCAACGTCAAGGGCGTGGAGGTTTCGCCGCGCGACCTGGTCGCCGCGTGCCTTCCCGACCCGGCGACCATCGGCGACAAGATGAGCGGCAAGACCTGCGCCGGCGTGTGGGTCACGGGAACCGGCGTCGACGGCCGCCCGCGCTCGACGTACCTGTACCACGTGGCCGACAACGAGGAGACGATGCGCGAGTACGGTTCGCAGGCGGTCGTCTGGCAGACCGCCATCAACCCGGTCATCGCGCTCGAGCTGCTCGCCACGGGGGTGTGGACCGGTACCGGCGTGCTCGGCCCCGAGGCGTTCGACGCGAAGCCGTTCCTCGACCTGCTCGCCGCGCCCGCGCCGACCGGTTACGGCTCGCCGTGGGGCATGGAGGACAGGGCGGTCTGAACCACCGCGGTGCGAGGATGGTCAGATGAGCACCCACGTGATCACCGGAGCGGGCTCCGGCATCGGAAACCTCATCGCCGAGCGGCTCGCGGCGCGCGGCGACCGCCTCGTGCTCATCGTCCGCGACGCCGCCCGGGCCGACGATCTGTCGCGCGCGTTCCCGGGCAGCGTCACCATCGTCGCCGACCTTGCGCACCCGGCTGCGATCGCCGACGCGATGCAGCACGCCGATGCCGTCCCGGAGCGGATCGACAGCGTCATCCACGCCGCGGGCATCGTCGAACTCGGCCGCGTGGGCGATCTGCCGGTATCGGCGTGGGAGAGCCAGCTGGCCGTGAACCTGACCGCGCCCGCCGAGCTGACCCGGCTGCTGCTGCCGCGGGTGCGCGCCGCCCGTGGCCAGGTGGTGTTCGTCAACTCGGGCGCGGGTCTCACCGCGCATCCGCAGTGGGCGGCGTACGCGGCATCCAAGCACGGGCTCAAGGCCCTCGCCGATGCCCTCCGAGGCGAAGAGGCCGAGCACGGCGTGCGTGTCACGACCGTGTACCCCGGTCGCACCGCCACGCCCATGCAGGCGGAGGTCCACGCGCAGGAGGGGGCCGCCTACGACCCAGATCGGTGGATCGACCCGGCGTCGGTGGTCACCGCCGTGCTCACGGCCCTCGATCTTCCGCGGGACGCGGTCATCAGCGACCTGACCGTGCGCCCCGGTCCGCGATGAGCGACGAGCCCGCCGCCGGCGCCGACCTGCTCGACGCCGTGCTCTCCGACGCCCGCCGGCGTCTGGCGGGATCCCCGCGCGAGCGCCTGGGTGACTGGGCCCACACGCGGCGCCTGCTCGGCTTCGGCCGCGCTCCCCGGATCGTGCCGGTCGGCGAGGCATGGCACCTCGGCGTGCTCCTCATCGCGGATGCCGAGGTCTATGCCACCGGTGAGATCCTCCGCGCCCGCGCCGAGGCCGTCCGCGGGTACACGGCGGAGGCGCAGCGTGCCCGCTCCGAGCGTGCAGCCGCGGCGGCGCGGGGCGGGTTCGCCGACGGCGAGGTGCTGCACCTGGGTGCGACGCAGATCGACCTCGACGCCGTGCGCCGGGGTGAGCGCTCCGGGCCGTTGGTGCTCGTCGACGGCATCCCGCTCGTGACGTGGACGGCGGCCGGCGCGCGTCGGCCCCTGGCCGACTACCTCGACGACCAGCTCTCGCTGCGCTGACGCGGCTGCGCTGCCGCACGGTGCGCCGCTGGTTCTCGCCCGTCGCGGCGCGATCGGTACCGCGGGTCCATATTTGTTGTCATGTGAAACATATTGGTGCGAGGATGGGAGGGCGGCGGAGCAGCCGCAGAACGGGAGCCGTCATGACCATCGCTCGCGCCGCCGTCGACCTCGACGTCACGGGTCCGCAGATCAGCCGTCACCTCTATGGACACTTCGCCGAACACCTCGGACGATGCATCTACGGGGGCTTCTGGGTGGGGGAGAACTCGGCGATCCCGAACGAGCGCGGCATCCGACTCGACGTGGTCGAGGCCCTCCGCCGACTGCACGTTCCGAACCTCCGCTGGCCCGGCGGGTGCTTCGCCGACGAGTACCACTGGCGCGACGGCGTCGGTCCGCGCGAGACCCGACCGACGATGGTCAACACCAACTGGGGGGATGTCGTCGAGAACAACGCCTTCGGCACGCACGAGTTCATGGACCTCTGCGACATGCTCGGCGCCGAGCCCTACGTCAACGGCAACGTCGGCAGCGGCACCGTGCAGGAGATGAGCGAGTGGGTCGAATATCTCACCCGTTCCGGCGACAGCCCCATGGCGCGCCTGCGCCGTGCGAACGGTCGCGACGAGCCGTGGCGGGTGCCGTTCTGGGGTCTCGGCAACGAGGCCTGGGGATGCGGGGGCCACATGACGCCGGAGTACTACACCTCGCTCGCCCGGCGCTACGCGACCTTCTGCAAGGAGCACGACGGCAACACCCTCACCCGCATCGCGGCCGGCGCCGCCGACGACGACGTGCGCTGGACGCACGCGCTCATGGCGTCGGCGATGTCGACGAACGCCCCCGACCCGCAGCGCTCGCCGTTCCAGGCGATCTCGTTCCACTACTACACGCACGCCGGCACCGGCATCCAGAAGGAGTCGGCGACGGCGTTCTCGCGCGACGAATACGTTCGCACGATCGGCAAGGCCTACGAGATCGAGCGCGTGATCCGCGCGCACGAAGCCGTCATGGACGCCTACGACCCCGAGCGCACCATCGACCTCGTCTGCGATGAATGGGGCACCTGGTGGAGCGTGGAGCCGGGGACCAACCCCGGCTTCCTCTTCCAGCAGAACACGGTGCGCGATGCGCTGGTCGCCGGCATCCACTTCGACGTGTTCCACCGCCACGCCGCGCGCCTGCGCATGGCGAACATCGCGCAGACGCTCAATGTGCTGCAGGCGATGATCCTGACCGACGACGATGGCGGCCTCGTGCTGACTCCGACCTACCACGTGTACGAGATGAACGTGGGGCACCATGACGCGATGGCGCTGCCGGCGCACGTCGTGAGCACGCCCGCCGTCGGTGTCGACGATGCGCAGCTGCCGGCGCTGTCGCTCTCGGCATCCAGGAAGGACGGCGCCGTGCTTGTCTCGCTCACGCACGTCGGCGTCGACGACGCGCTACCCGTCGAGATCGACCTCCGCGGTCGCAACGCCAGGGTCGTGCGCGCTCGCGTGCTGACCGGGCCGGATGCCGCGGCGCACAACACCCCGCAGGCGCCCGACACGGTGCGCCCGGTGCCGTTGGAGGCCACGGTGCAGGCGGGTGTCCTGCGCGTCGATCTGCCGCCGCACGCCTTCGCGACCGTCGAGCTCGCTCTCGACTGACCGCACGGAAGAACGGCCCGCCCCGGGAAAGGGGCGGGCCGTCTGATCGAGTGGCGGAAGAGGCGAAAGACCGCTACTCGACGTGTGTCCCCACGATGCGGGCATCGGCGGCCGTGACCGGGTGCACGTCTCCGGTGAGGGTGACGGTTGCGACGCTCTCGCGGTCGGCCACCGACTCCCCGACCCAGAGATCGACGCGGCCGGGCTCGACGATGCGGATGCCGCGCCGGTCGGTGAACGCCAGGCGTGCGGTCGGAACCTCGAAGTGCACGCGCGCGCTCGCTCCCGCCGCGAGCGTGACCCGGGCGTATCCGAGCAGCTGGGCGACCGGTCGGACGACGCTGGCGTGCACGTCGTGGGCGTACAGCTGCACGATCTCGGTGCCGGGGCGGGAGCCGGTGTTGGTCACCGTGACGCTCACCGGCAGAACGCCGCCGGCATCGACCTCGGCCGGCGCCGACAGGTCGGTACGGGTGAACGTCGTGTAGCCGAGTCCGAACCCGAACGGACGCACCGGCGCGCTGTCGGCGCTGGTCACATCGCTGTTGCCGCCCAGGATCGGATGCAGGTACGAGAACGGCTGTGCGCCGGCCGAACGCGGCAGCGAGACGGGCAGTCTGCCCGAGGGTGAGACCGCTCCGGACAGCATCCGCGCGATCGCCACTCCGCCCTCCTCGCCCGGGAAGAACGCCTGCACCACCGCTCGTGGCCGCGCGTCGGCGTCTGCATCCAGCGCCCACGCGAGGGCGTAGGGCCGCCCGGTCACGACGACCAGGACGACCGGCGTGCCCGTGGCGACCACGGCGTCGACGAGCTCTCGCTGCACGCCCGGCAGCTCCAGGCTCTCTGCGTCGTTGCCCTCGCCCACGGTGCCGCGTCCGAACAGGCCGGCGCGATCGCCGACGACGACGATCGCCGCGTCGGCGGATGCCGCGGCATCCACCGCCGCGCCGAAGCCCGAGCGGTCGTCGCCCTCGACCTCGCAGCCCGCGACGGAGACGATCGCGGCGTCGGGCAGCTCTGCGCGCAGCGCCTCGGCGACCGTCGGGATCGCGAAGCCGTACGGTGTTCCCGGGTGATGGGCCAGCACGTGGTTGGCGAACGAGTAGCAGCCCATCAACGCCGAGGCGTCGTGGCCGTTCGGGCCGATCACCGCGATGCGTGCCGGACCGGCCGTGCCGGTGGCCAGCGGCAGCGTGCCGTCGTTCGACAGCAGCACGAGCGAGCGCTCCGCGAGCTCGCGCGCGACCTCACGGTGCGCCGGCGAGTCGAGGTCGATCGCGGTCGGAGGTTCGCTCTCGTCGGGATCGAGCAGACCCAGCTCCTCCTTCTGCGCGAGCACGCGGGCAAGCGCCCGATCGACGAGCGCCTCGTCGATGCGGCCGTCGCGCAGCCCGGCGAGCAAGGGAGCGGCGTAGGCGTCGCCGCTGGGCAGCTCGACGTCGATGCCGGCGGTCAGCGCCAGGCGTGCCGCCTCGGTACGGTCGGCGGCGACGGCGTGCATCGTCTCGAGGAAGGCGATCGCGAAGTAGTCCGAGACGACCACGCCGTCGAAGCCCCACGTTCCGCGCAGCAGGTCGGTCAGCAGCCGCGGGTCCGAGGCCACCGGAACGCCGTCGATGTCGGTGTAGGAGTTCATCACCGAGCGTGCGCCGCCGTCGCGCACCGCCATCTCGAACGGCGGCAGGAACACGTCGGCCAGCTCCCGCGGACCGGCGTGGACGGGCGCGTGGTTGCGGCCCGCCTGCGAGGCCGAGTAGCCGACGAAGTGCTTCAGGGTCGCGTGCACCCCGGCATCCTGGATGCCGCGCACGTAGGCCGTGGCGATCGTCGCCACCGCGTAGGGATCCTCCGAGATGCACTCGTCGACACGTCCCCAACGGGGATCGCGGATGACATCGAGCACGGGGGCGAGGGTCTGGTGCGCGCCGAGTTCTCGCATCGATTCGCCGATGAGACGTCCCATCCTCTCGACGAGCTCGGGGTCGAACGCCGCGCCCCACGCCAGGGGCGTCGGGAACGTCGCCGCTCTCCAGGCCGCGAGCCCCGTCAGCGACTCCTCGTGAACGATCGCGCGAATGCCGTGACCGGATGCCGCGGCGAGGCGCCGCTGCTCGTTCCACAGCCAGGCCGCGCGTTCCGCGGCATCCACGGGCCTCGTGCCGTAGACGCGCGTGAGGTGGCCGAGGCCGTGTGCCGACGCCTGCTCGTAGCGGTCGGAGGGCGTCGCTTCGCCGGCCAGCATCTCGCCGGCCATCGGCGCGACCACCTCGTCGCCCTGGTCGACCCAGAAACCGGTCAGCTGCGCCACCTTCTGCTCGACGGTCATCGCGGCCATGAGGGCGGCCACCCGGGGGGAGACCGGCTCGGCGAGCGGCTGGTGGAGGGGGGAATCGGAGATCGTCATACGGATCAGCCCTTCACGGCGCCCGTGAGGCCGCCGACGATGCGACGCTCGAACAGACTGAAGAACAGCAGTGCCGGGAGCATCGACAGTGAGGTGAAAGCCAGCACCTTGGCGGTGTCGACCGAGTACTGGGAGGAGAAGGCCTGCACGCCCAGAGGCAGCGTGAAGCTCGCCTCGTTGTTGAGGATGAACAGGGGGAGCAGGTAGCTGTTCCAGCTGCCGATGAAAGCGAGGATGCCGACCGTGATGACGCCGGGCACCGACAAGGGCAGCACCATCCGCCAGAAGAAGCCCAATCGGCTGCAGCCGTCGATGAACGCGGCTTCCTGGATCTCGTCCGGGATCGCCCGCAGGAACGGCACGAGGATGATGATCGTCGTCGGCAGCGCGAACGCGATCTGCGGAAGGATGATCCCGGCGAGCGAGTTCATCAGGCCGAGGTCACGGATGACGATGTACAACGGCGTGATGGCGACCGTGATCGGGAACATGAGACCCGCCGCGAACAGCGCATAGAGCGCGCCGCGCCCGCGGAACGGATACCGCGCGATGACGTAGCTGGCCATGAGCCCGAGTGCGACCACTCCGGCGGTGGTCGCACCGGCGGCGATGATCGAGTTGAGCACCTGCCGCCAGAACTGCGGCCCGGTGAGGACGTTCAGGTAGTTCTGGGCGTTCCACGGATCGGGCCAGCCGGCGGGGTCGACCGTGATCTGCGAGTTGCTGCGGAACCCGCCGATGATGATGTACAGCACCGGCGCCAGCATGAGGGCGATCACGACGAGAGCGATGAAGTACACGAGCGGACTGCCCCAGGGCAGCCGCTCCTTCGTGCGGCGCGGACCCCGTCCGCGGTGTCCTGCGGTGGCCACCGTGGCGGTGGAGACGGGGGTGTCGGCGGTGAGCGCGCTCATCGGGTCTTCTTCCCTTCGGTGATGGCGCCGGCCGTGTCGCGACGCAGCACGAAGCGCTGGTAGATGAGGGCGACGACGAGCGAGATGACGAAGATGACGACGGCGACGGCGTTGCCGAAGCCGAAGTTGCCGGCGTTGCGGCCGTTGACCACCATGTAGGTGGCCATCGTGGAGGTGCCTGCCGTCGAGGCGACGTACTGGCCCCAGATGATGTAGACGAGGTCGAACAGCTGCAGGGCCCCGATGATCGAGAGGAACGCCCAGATGCGCAGCGTGGGGGCCAGCAGCGGCAGCGTGATGCGCCAGTGGGTCTGCCAGTAGCCGGCGCCGTCGAGCGCCGCCGCCTCGTAGAGCTCCTCGGGGATGCCCTGCAGTCCCGCGAGGAAGAGGATGACGGCGAAGCCGACGTACTTCCACGTGAGGATGGCCATCAGCGTCCAGATGGCGATCGCCGGATCCGAGATCCAATCATGGGCGAGGGCGCCCAGCCCCCAGTTCTCCAACAGGCCGTTCACCGCGCCCTGCGTCTGCAGCATGAGGCCGAAGCCGGTGCCGACGACGACCTCGGCGATGACGTAGGGCACGAAGATCAGCACGCGGATGAGGGACTGCCCCCGCATCCGACGGTTGAGCAGCAGAGCCAGCAGCACCGCGACCGGACCCTGTAGCACGATCGAGGCGATCACGATGAAGCCGTTGTGCCCGAGCGCCTCGAGGAAGGTCGGGTCGGTGAGGATCGTGACGTAGTTCTGCAGGCCGACGAAGTCGGTGGGCGTGCCGTAGCCCTGCCAGCGGAAGAAGCCGTAGTAGGCCGCCATCGCCACCGGGAAGATGACGAAGCCGAGGAACATGATCAGCGCCGGCCCGACCAGCAGCGCGATCTCGAATCTCCCGGCCCAGCCCAGTCCACGGGGACGGCGGCGCGGCGTGGGCGGGGGCGGCGTCACGCCGCCCCCGCCGTGCTGCGCGAGATCCGTCTCCGGGTCGGTGACGGCCACGGAGGTCTCGCGAAGGGACACGATCCGATCAGCCCTTCTTGGCCGCGTCGGTGACCGACTGGATCATCTGCTGCGGGTTGCTCTTGCCCGCGAGCAGATCGACCACGGCGACGTTCAGTGCGTTGCCGACGTTCTGGCCGAGGACGGTGTCGAGCCACTGCGACACGAAGGGGGCCTTATTGTAGGCGGCGAGGACCTCCTGCAGGTAGGGCTCCTTGACCGCCGCCTGCGCCGTCTTGTTGACGGGCGGGGCGCTGAAGGCCGCGTAGTAGGCCTTCTGCTGGTCGGCCGACGCGATGAAGTTGAGGAAGTCGGCGCACTCCTTCGGAGCCTTGACCGAGCACGAGTACCCGTCGACGCCGCCCATCATCGAGCCCGGCTCGCCCTGACCGCCGGACAGCTCGGGGAACGGGAACCAGGCCAGGTCGGGCAGCGGCTTCTCGTCGGGGGTGAGGGAGGCGATCACGCCCGGGTCCCACGCGCCCATGAGCTCCATCGCGGCCTGGTGGTTGGCGACGAGACCGGCGGAGCTGCCGGCGCCCTGCTGGGCGCTCGTGGTCAGGAAGCCGTCGTTGAACGGCTGGGTCGCGGCGAAGTCGTTCAGGTCTTCCGCGGCCTTCAGCCAGCAGCCGTCGCTGAAGTCCTTGGTGTCGCCGGTCTTCTCGATGGTCTGGGCGCTGCACTCGCGGAGGGCGAAGTTGTAGTACCAGTGGGCGGCCGGCCAGGCGTCCTTCGCGCCGAGCGCGATGGGTGCGACGCCCGCGGACTTGAGCTTGCCGACGGCCGACTCCAGGTCGGTGATGGTGGTCGGCGGCGTCGTGATGCCCGCCTTGGTGAACAGGTCGGAGCTGTACCAGAAGCCGCTCGGCAGCACCGCCAGCGGCATGGCCCACACCTTGTCCTGGTAGGTCTCGGCCTTGAAGGAGCCCTCGGAGATCTCCGACTTGGCGGTGTCGCCGATCTTGTCGGTGAGGTCCATCAGCTGGCCCGCCTGCACCATCGCCGCGAGCTTGCCGCCGCCGCGCTGCAGGAAGATGTCGGGAGCGTCGCCCGCGTTCAGTGCGGTCTGCAGCTTGCCGTCCATGTCTTCGTTCTGCACGGACTGCATCGTGATGGTGACGTTCGGGTTCTCCTTCTCGAAGGCCGCGATGGCGTCCTTCCAGAACTGCTGTCCGGGACCGGTGGTCGAGTTCTGCCAGAGCGTCATCTCGACCTTGCCGTCGGCGTTGGTTCCGCCCGATCCGCCGCTGCAGGCGCTCAGACCGAGCGTGCCCGCGACCAGGAGCGCCGCTCCGGTCAGGATCTTGTTCGCCTTCATGTGATTCCTGTCCTCCTCATTGAGCCTCACCCCGGTCATTCGGGGCACGGAGCATTCCGGTGAACGGGTTCGGGCCGGAATGTGCACCAGTGTGTCCATTTGTTGTCAACAACGTCAAACGTTTTCAAAAACCTTTTCAATAACGTTTCCGTCCCCATAGGATCGCCCCGTGAGTCGCAGAGCCACCATCCATGACGTCGCCGCCGCCGCCGGAGTGTCGGTCGCCACGGTGTCCAAAGCGGTCAACGGGCGGTACGGCGTCGCCAGCGCGACGGTGTCGCGCGTACTGGATGCCGTGGCCGAGCTCGGCTACGAGTCGAGCCTCGTCGCGAGCAGCATGCGCTCCCGCCGAACGGGGGTCGTCGGCGTGCTCGTCTCGGACTTCGAGCCGTTCAGCGCGGAGGTGCTGAAGGGCGTCGGTGCGGCCCTCAGCAGCCACCGCTACGACCTGCTCGCGTACGCGGGTGCGCGCGACAGCGATCCGCAGGGGTGGGAACGTCGCTCGCTCAGTCGGCTCAGCGGCACACTCATCGATGCCGCCATCATGGTCACCCCCACGGTCGTCGGCGTCAACGCCGACGTGCCGATCGTCGCGGTCGACCCGCACGCCGGTCGCGTCGACATTCCCTCGGTCGAATCCGACAGCCTCGCCGGAGGCTTCGAGGCGACGACGCACCTCCTCGAACTCGGGCATCGGCGCATCGGGTTCCTCGCGGGGCGTCCCGAGCTGCGCTCGTCGGAGATGCGCGAGGCGGGCTACCGCCGCGCGCTGCGCCATGCCGGCATCCGCTTCGACCCCGCCCTCGTGGCCGTGGGGATGTACGACCCCGACACGGTCCGGGTCGTCGGGCGTGCGCTGTTGCAGCAGTCTGACCGGCCCACGGCCGTCTTCGCCGCGAACGACCGCACGGCGCTCGGGCTCATCGAAGTGGCGGGGGAGCTGGGACTGGACGTGCCGGGCGATCTGTCGGTCATCGGCTTCGACGACATCCCCGAGGCCTTCCTCACGGCGCGTCCGCTCAGCACGGTGCGCCAGCCCATCCAGCGCCTCGGCGCCGAAGCCGCGCGGATGCTGGTCACGATGCTCGGCGGGGGCGCGCCCGAGGCCACGCACCTCGTTCTTCCCACGCGGCTCATCCCGCGCGCCACCACCGCGCCGCTGCGCTGAGCGCGCGGATGCCGGGGGTCAGCCCGCGTCAGGCAGTGCGCCAGGCAGTGCGTCGAGGGGGTCGGTGAGCAGCGCGTCGAAGGCGATCTCGGCCGCGCCCACGAGCAGGCGGTCGGGGCCCAGGTCGGCCGCACGCAGGTGCAGGTCTTCGACGTTCATGGCCATGGCCTGCTCGCGGACGGCGCTCTGGAGGGCCTCGGCATCCTGGTCGAGGATCGTCGCCAGGAAGCCGCCGAGGATGACGGTCGACGGGTTGAGCACGTTCACGGCGTTCGCCAACGCCGTCGCGAGAATGCGGCGCTGTCGTTCGACCTCCGCCGCGACCTCCACGCTCCCCGAGGTGCGGATCGCCTCCTCGAGCGTGGGTTCGTCCGCGCTGTGCAGTCCCACGACGGCGAGCAGGCGCGAGCGACTCACCTCGTCTTCCAGGGTGCCCTGCGCGCCCGAGCGACGATCCGCCGGCTGTGCGATGCCCGGCCTGTTCTGGCCGAGCTCGCCGGCGTAGCCGCCCGCGCCGCGCACGAGGTGTCCGCCGATCACCAGGCCGCCGCCGATGCCGCTTGCGCCGCCGTTGACGTAGATCAGATCGGCGACGCCGCGACCGGCTCCGTAGCGGCTCTCGGCGAGGGCGCCGAGCGTCGCGTCGTTGTCGATCGCCGTCGGCAGGCCCGTGGCCTGCGCGAGATCGTCGCGTAGCGGGGCGTCGGTCCAGTCGAGGTGCGGGGCGCGGCGTACGAGCCCATCGGCGGAGCGCACCAGCCCGGGCACCGCGATGCCGATGCCGACGATGCGGTGCGAGGCGAGCACCCCCGTGCGCCAGCGTTCGATCACCTCGGCGGTGAGCGCGGTGGCCTCGTGGGGGGTGAGCAGTCCGGCGAGCTCGATGCGCTCGCGGCACACGATCGCCCGATCGAGTCCGATGGCGGCCACGGTGAGGGCGTCGACCTCGGGATTGACCGCGATGGCGACCACGTCCGCGGCGGCCGCGACCGACGGTGAGGGCCGTCCCACCCGCCGGTGCATCTCGGGGGCGCCCTCGGTGGCGAGGCCCGCGCTGACGAGGTCGGCGACCAGCGCGCCGACCGTGGACCGGTTCAGACCAGTCGTTTCGGTGAGTGCCGCGCGCGAGAGGGGGCCGTCTTCGTGAACGAGCCGCAGCACGCGGGAGAGGTTGGCGCGCCGAACGCCCTCGACGGTTCCTTCTGCGCGTGCCACGCGTCCACCCTAGGGGCGCGGATGCCGGGCGTCGCGGTAGACGACGGGTGCGTCGTGGTATAGGTTGCTGTCAACAACAAACCTCCCACCCGGGAGACCGCGAAGGAGCGTCATGACCACCCCGACCCCCGCCGACAAGTTCACCTTCGGTCTCTGGACCATCGGCTACAACGGCACCGACCCGTTCGGCGGCCCGACCCGTCCGCCGCTCGACGTCGTGCACGCGGTCGAGAAGCTCGCCGAGCTGGGGGCTTATGGGCTGACCTTCCACGACGACGATCTCTTCCCCTTCGGCTCCCGCGACGCCGACCGTCAGCACCAGATCGACCGTCTCAAGGGCGCGCTGGACGCGACGGGACTGAAGGTGCCGATGGTCACGACCAACCTCTTCAGCGCCCCCGTCTTCAAGGACGGCGGCTTCACCTCGAACGACCGCGACGTACGCCGCTTCGCCATCCGCAAGGTGCTGCGCCAGATCGACCTCGGAGCCGAGCTCGGCGCGCAGACGTTCGTCATGTGGGGCGGTCGCGAAGGCGCCGAGTACGACTCCGCGAAGGACATCCGCCAGGCGCTGGAGCGCTACCGCGAAGCCGTCAACTTCCTCGGCGACTACGTCGTCAGCAAGGGCTATGACATCCGCTTCGCGATCGAGCCCAAGCCGAACGAGCCGCGCGGCGACATCCTCCTGCCGACGGTCGGGCACGCCCTCGCCTTCATCGATTCGCTCGAGCGTCCCGAGCTCGTGGGCCTGAACCCCGAGGTCGGTCATGAGCAGATGGCGGGGCTGAACTTCGCGGCCGGCATCGCTCAGGCGCTGTACCACGGCAAGCTCTTCCACATCGACCTCAACGGCCAGCGCGGCATCAAGTACGACCAGGACCTCGTGTTCGGCCACGGCGACCTGCACAATGCGTTCGCGCTGGTCGACCTGCTCGAAAACGGGGGTCCGAACGGCGGCCCGGCCTACGAGGGACCGCGCCACTTCGACTACAAGCCCTCGCGCACCGAGGACGAGACCGGCGTCTGGGACTCGGCATCCGCCAACATGCGCACGTACCTGCTGCTGAAGGAGCGCGCGGCCGCTTTCCGCGCCGATCCGGAGGTGCAGGAGGCACTCGCCGCTGCGCGCGTGGCCGAGCTCGCTCAGCCGACGTTCGCCGAGGGCGAGAGCTACGACGACTTCGTGGCCGACCGCTCCGCCTACGAGGACTTCGACACCGACGCCTACCTCGGCGGCAAGGGCTTCGGTTTCGTCCGCCTGCAGCAGCTGGCCACCGAGCACCTGCTCGGCGCCCGCTGACCCCGGCATCCGCCCAACCGCCCCGCCCGCGAGACACCACGTCCGCACCGAGACACCCGCCGTACGCCGGTGTCTCGGTGCGGATCCGGTGTCTCGGCGGGTGGTGGCGGTCCACCGAGAGAGGATGCCGAGATGGCACTCGTGATGGGCGTCGACAGCTCGACGCAGTCCTGCAAGGTCGTCATCGTCGATGCGGAGACGGGAGCCGTGGTCCGTTCGGGGCGCGCGTCGCATCCCGACGGGACGAGCGTCGACCCCGAGGCGTGGTGGAGCGCGCTCCAGGCCGCGATCGCGGATGCCGGCGGCATGACGGACGTCGAGGCATGGGCGATCGGCGGCCAGCAGCACGGCATGGTCGCGCTCGATGCGACCGGTGCGGTCGTCCGCGACGCGCTGCTGTGGAACGACACCCGGTCGGCGCCGGCCGCCGCCGACCTCGTCGCCGAGTTCGGCGGCGAGGCGCTGGCCACGCGCACGGGTCTCGTGCCCGTGGCCTCCTTCACGATCACGAAGCTGCGATGGCTGCGTGACGTCGAGCCCGACAACGCCGCCGCCGTCGCCGCCGTCGCGCTGCCGCACGACTGGCTGACCTGGCGTCTGCGCGGCTTCGGTCCGGTGGTCGAGGGCGCGGTGGCATTCGACGAGCTGACCACCGACCGCTCGGACGCCTCGGGGACGGGCTACTGGAACCCCGCGACAGGTGCCTACGATCGCGATCTGCTCGTCGCCGCGCTCGGTCACGACGCCGCCCTGCCGCGGGTGCTCGGCCCGGACGAGTGGGTGTCGGATGCCGCGGGCCGTCGGGTCGGCCCCGGCGCGGGCGACAACGCGGCCGCCGCCCTGGGCGTCGGTGCCGACGTCGGCGACGTCGTCGTCTCGATCGGCACGAGCGGCACGGTGTTCGCGGTCAGCGCGCAGCGCACGATCGACCCGACCGGCACCGTCGCCGGCTTCGCCGACGCCGCCGGTCACTTCCTTCCGCTGGTCGCGACGCTCAACGCGGCGCGGGTGCTCGATGTGACGGCACGGCTCCTCGCTGTCGATCACGATGAGCTGAGCGCGCTCGCTCTCGCCGCTCCCGCCGGAGCCGCCGGTCTGCGCCTGCTCCCCTACTTCGAGGGCGAGCGCACGCCCAACCTGCCGGACGCCACAGCGGAGCTGACGGGCATGACACTCGCCTCCACGACGCGCGAGAACCTCGCCCGCGCGGCGGTGGAGGGCATGCTGCGAGGACTCGCGGCCGGCCTGGATGCCATCCGCGGGCTCGGTGTGCCGATCGAACGGGCGCTGCTGGTCGGCGGCGGCGCGCAGTCCGAGGCGGTGCGGCGCATCGCCCCCGACGTCCTCGGCGTGCCGGTGGACGTGCCCGCGGCGGGCGAGTACGTCGCGCTCGGGGCCGCTCGTCAGGCGGCCCGCATCCTCGCCGCCTGAGGGCATCCCGCACCCCCGGCATCCTGCAGCCAGCGAGAAACCATCCCCGCCGCGAGACATCACGTCTGCACGTGTTTCTCGCTCCGAGGCTGGTTTCTCGCGGGATGCCGCGGCGCATAGCAACTCCGCGCGCCCGCGTCCAGACCCACCGTCCCACACCCCGACGAGTGGGTCCGAGGCCTAGGCTGAACTCGTCACGGGATGGTCTCGTCACGGTTCGAGCGTGTGGCAACGGTGTCACCGAACGATGTCATCGCACAGGGAGTCGCACATGCAGGCATGGCCAGGATCCGCGTACCCGCTCGGGGCGACGTTCGACGGCAGTGGAACGAACTTCGCGCTGTTCAGCGAGGGTGCCGAGCGCGTCGAGCTGTGTCTGTTCGGCGACCGCGGCAAAGAGACGCGCATCGAGATGCGCGACGTCGATGCGTTCGTGTGGCACGTGTATCTGCCCACGGTGCAGCCGGGCCAGCGATACGGCTATCGCGTGCACGGGCCGAATGATCCCGCCAACGGGCATCGGTTCAACCCCAACAAGCTGCTGCTCGACCCCTACGCCAAGGCGGTCGAAGGGCAGGTCCACTGGGGGCAGTCGGTGTTCGGCTACGACTTCGGCGACCCCGACTCCCGCAACGACGAGGACTCGGCCGCCGCCATGATGAAGGGCGTCGTCGTCAACCCCTTCTTCGACTGGGCGGGCGACCGGCTGCCGAAGACCCCGTATGCCGAGACCGTCATCTATGAGGCGCACGTCAAGGGGCTGACGCAGCTGCATCCCGAGATCCCCGAGGAGATCCGCGGCACGTACAGCGCGATCGCGCATCCCGCCGTCATCGAGCACCTCAAGCACATCGGCGTGACCGCGATCGAGCTCATGCCGGTGCACCAGTTCGTCAACGACTCCACCCTGCAGGAGAAGGGTCTCAGCAACTACTGGGGCTACAACACGATCGCCTTCCTCGCGCCGCAGAACACCTACTCCTCGACCGGTCAGCGCGGTCAGCAGGTGCAGGAGTTCAAGAGCATGGTGAAAGCCCTGCACGCCGCGGGCATCGAGGTCATCCTCGACGTGGTCTACAACCACACCGCGGAGGGCAACCACATGGGCCCGACGTTGTCGATGCGCGGCATCGACAACGAGGCGTACTACCGGCTCGAAGCCGACGACAAGCGGTACTACACCGACTACACCGGCACCGGCAACAGCATGAACGTCGGCAACCCGCACACCCTCCAGCTGATCATGGACTCCCTGCGCTACTGGGTGCTGGAGATGCACGTCGACGGCTTCCGGTTCGATCTGGCGGCGACCCTCGCCCGCGAGTTCTACGAGGTCGATCGACTCGCGGCCTTCTTCGAGATCGTGCAGCAGGATCCGGTGATCTCGCAGGTCAAGCTCATCGCCGAACCCTGGGACATCGGCCCCGGCGGCTACCAAGTGGGCAACTTCCCGCCGCAGTGGACGGAGTGGAACGGCAAGTACCGCGACACCGTCCGCGACCTGTGGCGCGGCGAGCCGGCGACGCTGGGCGAGTTCGCGTCGCGGCTGACGGGCTCGGCAGACCTGTACGAGAACTCGGGGCGTCGACCGGTCGCCTCCATCAACTTCGTCACCGCGCACGACGGCTTCACCCTCCGCGACCTCGTCTCGTACAACGAGAAGCACAACGAGGCCAACGGCGAGGACAACAACGACGGCGAATCGCACAACCGATCGTGGAACTGCGGTGTGGAAGGCCCCACCGACGACCAGGGCGTCCTGATGCTGCGCGCGCGCCAGCAGCGCAACTTCCTTGCCACGCTGCTGCTCAGCCAGGGCGTGCCGATGATCTCGCACGGCGATGAGCTGGGCCGCACGCAGGGCGGCAACAACAACGGGTACGCGCAGGACAACGAGATCACGTGGATCGACTGGAGCCACGTCGATCAGCCGCTGGTCGAGTTCACGGCGGCGCTCGCGCGCCTGCGCCGCGAGCACCCGACCTTCCGGCGCAGCCGCTTCTTCGACGGGCGCCCCGTCCGCCGCGAAGAGGGGGCTCCGCTGCCGGACATCGCGTGGCTGCGCCCCGACGGCACCGAGATGCAGCCCGAGGACTGGGAGTCCGGCTTCGGCCGGGCGGTCGGGGTGTTCCTCAACGGCGACGGCATCCGTGAGCGCGATCGGCGCGGCGAGCAGATCGAGGACCGCCACTTCTTCATCCTGTTCAACGCGGGCGACGAAGGGCTCTCGTTCACGATCCCGCGTGCCGAGTTCAGCCCGCAGTGGGAGATCGTCGTCGACACCACGGGACAGCTCACCGACACCGAGCCGCGCCGCGGGGGAGAGGCCGTGGAGCTCGCGGGCCGCTCGCTCATCGTCCTGCGCGACTATCAGGAGGACAAGCCCGACGTCGACCACTCGGTCGCCGCGTCGCTGGCGGCGCTGACGGTGCCGATCGACATCGTCCGCTCCCCGGCCCCGCAGACCGAGCTGCCGCACTGACCGTGATCGCCGACAGCCGCGGTCTTCCCGCATCCACCTACCGTCTGCAGGTGCGTGCGTCGTTCGACCTGGATGCCGCCGCCGCCGTCACCGACTACCTGCGCGATCTCGGCGTCGACTGGGCCTACCTGTCGCCGATCCTGCAGGCGGCTTCCGGCTCCGACCACGGCTACGACGTCGTCGACCCGACGAGAGTGGACGACGATCGGGGCGGCCGGGCTGGCCTCGAGCGCTTCGTCGACGCCGCACGGGCCGCGGGCCTCGGCATCCTCGTCGACATCGTGCCGAACCATCAGGGCGTTGCCGATCCGACCGAGAACCCGTGGTGGTGGGACGTCCTGACCCACGGGCGCGCTTCCCGATTCGCGCAGGGCTTCGACATCGATTGGGCGCACGGCGCCGAACGCGTCGTGCTGCCGGTGCTGGGCGGCGACCTCGACGAGGTGCTCGGCGCCGGCGAGATCGAGGTACGGCCTGCGACCACCGACGACGAGACCGGGACGGCCCGCTACTACGACCTCGTCCTCCCCCTCGCACCCGGCACGGCGCCGCTGCACGCGACGACCGACCGCACGGCCGTTCGCGACGTGCTCGAACGCCAGCACTGGCGGCTCACGTCGTGGCGGCGGGATGCCGCGGAGCTCAACTACCGCCGTTTCTTCACGGTGACCTCGCTCGCGGGGGTGCGCGTGGAGCTGCCCGACGTGTTCGCGGCGTCGCACGTCGAGATCCTCCGATGGGTGCGAGAGGGGCTCGTCGACGGCCTCCGCATCGACCACCCCGACGGCCTCGCCGATCCGGGCGGCTACCTCGACGATCTCGCCGCGGCGGTTGCAGAGGCGAGGGCGGCAGGCGGCGCCGCGTCGACCCGCAGCTTCCCCGTCTACGTGGAGAAGATCCTCGAGCCCGGCGAGCAGCTGCCGGGCTGGTGGGCGACGACGGGCACCACCGGCTACGACGCGCTCGGGGAGATCGACCGCGTGCTCGTCGACCCGGCCGGTGAGGCGGCTCTCACCGCAGAGGACGAGCGGCTGCGCGGCGCCCGGCTGAGTTGGGCCGACATGATCGCCGGGACCAAGCGGGAGATCGCCGACACGTCGCAGGCGGCGGAGGTGGGGCGGCTCATCCGCTGCCTGCCGCCTTCCCTGCGGGCCGGTCTGGGCGACGATCGCGCGCGCGACGCATTCGCGGAGCTGCTGGCAGCCTTCCCCGTCTACCGCGCGTATCTTCCCGCCGGCGCCGACGTGCTCGCGGATGCCGTGGCTGCGGCATCCCTTCGGCGTCCCGACCTGGCGGATGCGCTCGCCCAGGTCGCCGATGCCGTCGCGGACGCCTCGTCCGAGCTGTCGCGTCGTTTCATGCAGACGACCGGGCCGGTGATGGCCAAAGGTGTCGAAGATCGCGCCTTCTACCGATACACGCGCCTCACCTCGCTCACCGAGGTGGGCGGCGATCCGTCGCAGTTCGCTCTGCCGGTCGAGGGTCTGCACGCCGCCTTCGCGCGTCGGCAGGCGTCGTGGCCGGCTGCGCTGACGACCCTGACGACGCACGACACGAAACGCTCCGCCGATGTCCGCGCACGCCTGTCGGTGCTCGCGGAGATGCCCGATCGCTGGGCGGCGGCGCTCGACGCGCTGCGTGCGGAGGGCTCCACCGGCGATGGTCCGCTCGACGCGCTGCTGTGGCAGGCGGTCGTGGGCGCATGGTCGGACGATCCCGCCCTCCCCGAGCGGCTGCACGCATACGCCGAGAAGGCGGCGCGCGAGGGCGACGTCGGCACCAGCTGGACCGATCCCGATGAGGCGTTCGAGGCGCGCGTGCACGCGCTGATCGACGCCGCTTTCGGTGCGGCGCGCCCGATCGTGGAGAGCGTCGTGCGCGACCTCGTCGCGCCGGGCCGATCCAACGCGCTCGCCGCCGCGCTGCTGCACCTGGCCGGTCCCGGCGTGCCGGACGTGTACCAGGGCACCGAGCTGTGGGACCTCTCGCTGGTCGACCCCGACAACCGGCGCCCGGTGGACATCGAGCGCCGACGCGAACTGCTCGCCCGCCTGGACGGCGGATGGATGCCGGGTATCGACGATTCCGGCGCGGCCAAGCTGCTGGTGGTCTCGCGGACGCTGCGCCTGCGGCGCGAGCGCCCCGAACTGTTCTCCCGTTACGTCGCGCTCCCGGTCGTGGGCGCGGCCGACGCGCACGCCCTGGCGTTCGATCGCGGAGGCGCGGTCGCCGTCGCGACGAGGCTGCCGGTCGGTCTCGCTGACCGCGGCGGCTGGGGCGGGACGGCCGTGATGCTTCCGGCGGGTCGGTGGCGCGACGCATTCACCGGGCGTGAGATCGACGGCGGGGCCGCGAGCCTCGGCATCCTGCTCGCCGACCTGCCGGTCGCCCTGCTGACGCGGGCCTGAGAGTCAGCGCGGCGCGTTTCGACTCGTCGCTGCGCTCCTCGCGTGTGACGTTTCGTGACGTTCGCTTACGTCACGTGACCGGCGGCTGGTCGCGGGGGCCAGCGCCGTGATGTGGTGGATCATCCCGCACACCGCAGCGCCGCCCGGCGCACACCAGGAGACCACCATGTCCCGACTCACCCGCACGACTCTCGCGGCGGCATCCACCCTCGCCGCCGTCGCCCTCCTCGCCGGCTGCGCGTCCGGCGCCGCCACCCCGTCCGCCTCCGCCGGCGGCGAGCCCCAGACGGGCGGCACCCTCACCTACCTCGAGCCGCAGACCTGGACGACCCTGTATCCGCCGTCCGCGGGCTTCTACCCCAACGGCGGCATCGTCAACAACGTGACCGACCGGCTGCTCTACCAGAACCCCGAGACGCTCGAGCTCGAGCCGTGGATCGCCACCGACTACAAGGTCAACGACGACGCCACCGAGTACACGTTCGACCTGCGCACCGATGTCACCTACTCCGACGGCACCCCGCTGACCGCCGCGAACGTCGTGAAGAACATCGACCTTTACGGCAAGGGTGACAAGGCTCGGGCGCTTCCGGTGTCGGAGGCGATCAACAACTACGACCACGGCGAGGTGACCGGCGACCACACGGTGGTGTTCCACTTCACCGCGCCGTCGCCCGGCTTCGCGCAGGCCGTCTCGACCATCAACTCGGGCCTGCTGTCGGATGCGACGCTCGATCGCACCAGCGAGCAGTTCGGCCCGGGCAACGCCACCAAGATCATCGGCAGCGGTCCGTTCGTCATCTCCGACGAGCAGATCGGCACGCAGACCAGCGTCACCGCGCGCAAGGACTACAACTGGGCGCCGCCGTCGCTGAAGCATCAGGGCGCCGCCTACCTCGCGGGCGTCAACTACGTCGTCGCGGCGGAGAACAGCGTGCGCGTCGGCACCGTCGTCGCCGGCCAGGCCGACATCGCGCGCAACATCCCGGCCCCCGACGAGGCGCAGTTCGCCGCTGGAGGCCTCTCGCTGCACGCCGCCGCGACCAACGGCGTGAACAACGGCCTGAGCTTCCGCTTCCGCGAGCCGCGTCTGGCGGACGTGCGCGTGCGTCAGGCGATCATCGCCGGCATCGATCGTCAGAAGATCGTCGACACCCTGTTCACGAAGAACTATCCGCTGGCCACCGGGGCGCTCGCTAAAACGGCGCTCGGCTACGTCGACACCTCCTCGTACTACACGTACGATCCCGCCAAGGCCGCGTCGCTGCTGGATGCCGCGGGCTGGACCCTCGGATCCGACGGCATCCGTGCCAAGGACGGACAGAAGCTGACGCTGAGCTTCAACGAGGCGCTGCCGCAGCCGCGCTCGAAGGAGGTCGTGACCCTCATCCAGGAGCAGCTGGGCAAGCTCGGCATCCAGGTGAACCTGTTCGCCGGCGACATGGCCGCGCAGACCAAGGCGTCGACCGACCAGAGCGTCATCCAGGTGTACCACTCCATGGTCGGCCGCGCGGACTTCGATGTGCTGAAGTCGCAGTACTTCTCGAAAGGAAGCGCACGAGACCCTCGCCATCGCGATGAACTCGATCGGGGCGAAGTCGAACACGGGTGAGGGCGGCGAGGATGTCGAGCGCCTCCTCGACCCGCAGCGTCGCAGCGCCATCAAGCAGGTCGCCTCGGGGCGTTTCGACTCTAGAGGATCCCCGGGACCGAGCTC
>NZ_BADB01000341.1:0-6851 GCF_000333415.1 Microbacterium sp. B24
GGGGTCGAGCAACGCGCAGCAGGGATCATCCACGCNGATCGTGATCGCTTCCTGCAGGCGTGGCTGCAGTTGGCCGACAACGCGGCGAAATACACCCCCGCCGGCTCGGCGATCGAGATCGGCAGCGCCGTGCATCCCTCCGGTGCTCAGCTGTGGGTACGCGATCACGGCGCGGGAATCGCGCCCGCGGTGCGCCACCGCATCTTCCGTCGCTTCGACCGGGGCACCGGCAAGCGGTCGGTCGGCGGGTCGGGCCTGGGCCTCGCCATCGTCGACGCGATCGCCAAGGCGCACGGCGGTCACTGCACCGTGGCCGACACTCCGGGTGGCGGTGCCACTTTCACCATCGAGATCCCCATCGGTACGCAGGCGACGCTGCCCACGCCGGTGCGCGCGGGGGATGTCGTCCAACAACGGGAGGCCTCCGGATGACCCGCATCCTCATCGTCGACGACGAGCCGCACATCGTCTCGATGGTCTCGCGCGCCCTGTCCGCCGAAGGGTACGAGACGACCGCCTGCGAGGACGGCGCGGCCGGCCTCGAACGTGCCTCGCGCGGTGACATCGATCTCGTGATCCTCGACGTCGGCCTTCCCGGCATGGACGGATTCGAGGTTCTGCGGCGTCTGCGCGGCGACGGGCAGTCGCTCCCGGTGATCATGCTGACCGCTCGTAGTTCGGCCCGCGACGCCGTGGACGGGCTGGATGCCGGCGCCAGCGACTACGTTCCGAAGCCCTTCTCGCTCGCGGAGCTCATGGCGCGCGTGCGCTCGCGTCTTCGGGAGCGCACGGGAGCCATCACGATGGTGCTCTCCCGCGGAGATGTGACGCTCGACCTGCTGACGCGCCGCTGCTCCGTGGCCGGTCACGACGTCGACCTCTCCGCCCGCGAGTTCGCACTCGCCGAACAGTTCCTGCGTCATGCCGGCGAGGTCCTCACGCGTGAGACGCTGCTCAGCCGTATCTGGGGCCTCGACTTCGATCCGGGTTCGAACGTCGTGGACGTCTACGTGCGGTACCTGCGAGCGAAGCTCGGCGCCGACCACATCGCTACCGTCCGCGGCGAGGGCTATCGCTGGGAGTAGGCCTCGCCGCGGACGGCGCGGTGCGAACGGGGAGCCTCAGCTCAGCTCGCCCTGCTCCAGCAGGTCGGTGACCAGTGCGGCGATCGCCGAACGCTCGGAGCGCATGAGCGTCACGTGACCGAAGAGGCTGTGGCCCTTCAGCGTTTCGATCACCGAGGCGATGCCGTCGTGGCGGCCGACACGGAGGTTGTCGCGCTGGCCGACGTCGTGGGTGAGGACGACGCGCGAGTTCTGCCCGATCCGGCTGAGCACCGTCAGCAGCACGTTGCGCTCGAGAGACTGCGCCTCATCGACGATCACGAAGGCGTCGTGGAGGGAGCGCCCGCGGATGTGGGTCAGCGGGAGCACCTCGAGCATCCCGCGCGCGACGACTTCCTCGAGGACGTTTCCGGAGACCACGGATCCGAGGGTGTCGAAGACCGCCTGCCCCCACGGATTCATCTTCTCGGACTGATCGCCCGGCAGGTAGCCCAGCTCCTGGCCCCCGACAGCGAACAGCGGGCGGAAGACGATGATCTTCTTCTGCTGCTGACGCTCGAGGACAGCGTCCAGTCCCGCGCAGAGAGCGAGCGCCGACTTGCCGGTTCCGGCGCGCCCACCGAGGGACACGATCCCGACCTCGGGATCCAGCAGCAGGTCGATCGCGATGCGCTGCTCAGCGCTGCGGCCGTGGAGTCCGAACACGTCGCGGTCGCCGCGGACGAGGCGGAACGCGCCGTCTCCGGTGACGCGGCCGAGAGCCGACCCGCGCTCGGAGTGGATCACGAGACCCGTGTTCACCGGGAGGCCGTGCACCTCCTCGCTGGTCGCGACCTCCGCCTCGTAGAGGTCGCTCATGTCGTCACCGGAGATCGCGATGTCGGCGATGCCCGTCCACCCGCTGTCGACGGCCTGCTCCGCGAGATACTCCTCGGCGTGGATGCCGAGAGAGGCCGCCTTGACGCGCATGGGGAGGTCCTTCGAGACGACCGTGACTCGCTGGCCATCGGAAGCGAGGTGCATGGCGACGGAGAGGATGCGCGTGTCGTTGTCGCCGAGCCGCATGCCGGCGGGCAGAACGGAGGGATCCGTGTTGGTCAGCTCGACGCGCAGCGTTCCTCCGTCCCCGACGGGGACGGCGAAGTCCAGGCGCCCGTGCTCGACACGCAGTTCGTCGAGGTGACGCAGAGCCTGCCGGGCGAAGTAGCCGATCTCCGGGTCGTGCCGCTTGCCTTCGAGCTCGGTGATCACCACCACGGGGACGACGACGGAATGCTCCGCGAACCGGAAGAACGCGCGCGGATCGCTGAGGAGCACAGAGGTGTCGAGGACGTAGGTGCGCAGATCGGTGTCCACGACCTCCTCGACACTCTCATCGATCCGGCGTTGCTGCAGTGAAGCCCGTGTGGTCACAACTCACTCCCGCCCCGGGTGGAGCACCCGGCAGTTTCGAGTCGACCGTGGCCACGAGTCGTGTGGAGGCCGACCCGACCGGGCGCCTTGCCCGATGTGATGACCGTACGGCGCGCGATGCGCTCGCGCCATCCGCGACACGCCGCCGATCGGTGTCGGGGACGTTAACGTGTGATGTCGTCGGCGGACGAGGCCTCGAGAGCCTGCGTGGGGGCCGCGGTGACCTCGAGAGAGACCGGAAGATCGTCGGAAGAACCGGGCTCCGGCAGTGCGATGGCGGCGGGACCGGGCTCGACGACGGCACGCGCGGCGGCGAGCTCGGCGAAGGCGTCGCCGAGCAGAACGAAACTGTCCGCACCCGTTCCGACGTGGGGCGCGACCCGGATCGTGGCGCCGCGGGCAGTGACGGTGACGCCGTGATTGGCGAGCGCGGCGGCCAACGGCGCCGCCTCGTGGGGCGCCGGCTGCAGGGCCACGATGCCGGCGTGCCGGTCGCGCGGGGTCACGACAGGAATCCCATAGCGATCTGCGAGATCCATCACGGCCCGTGCGCGCGAGCGCAGTTCTGCTGCGACGTCCGGGATGCCCGCGTCGAGCACCTCGCGCAGCGCCGCCGCCAGGCGACCGGCGGCGAGGTGGTCGGCCGGGGCGACCTGATAGGCGGCGGCCGTCGGCAGCGGCGCGGGAACCCCCACGCTGCTCGCGTCACCCTGCATACCGGAGATCCCCGAGAGTACGGGTTCGATGTGCTCACGTGCCCGATCGGAGAACCGCGCGAAGCCGGTGCCCCGGCCGGCCCGAAGCCATTTGTACCCGTTGCCGCACACCACATCGGCGGCATCCCAGTCGGCGTCGACGACGGCGAAACCCTGAACGGCATCGACGATGAGCAGCCGATCACCGATCCGGTCGCGGATCGCCGCCAGGTCGGCGACAGCTCCCGTGCGGAAATCGACCAGGCTGACGGCGACCGCCGTCACCTCGTCATCGAGCGCCTCCGCCACGGCATCCGCCGTGACGATCCCGCCGGAGGGGTCGATCTCGCGAACCGAGAGCACGCCGCGAGCATCCTGAGCGCGGCGCGCCGTGACCCGCAGGGCGGGAAACTCCTGAGCCGACACGACGAGCACGCCCCGAAGACCCTGCATCGCGTGCTGCAATCCGTGGGTCGTCGACGGCTGCAACACGACCTCGTCGACGGAACATCCCAGAACCTGTGCGACGAGGCCGCGCGCCTCGTCGGATCTCTCGGAGACCAGATCGATTCCGGAGCGTCGACCGCTGCCGAGGAGCTCGGCATCGGCCAGGGTCTCGGCTCGCACGGCAGGTGAGAGCGGCCCGAATGCCGCCCAGTCCAGATACCCCGCTGCGCTGTCGAAGGTATCGAGGTAGGGCTGCAGGTCGTTCACGTCCTCCATTGTCCCACGCCGCGTCGTTACGGGTCGGACCGCTCCCGTCAGCTGCCGTACCGGCGATCACGCGTGGCGTAGTCGCGGATGGCGCGGAGGAAGTCGACCTCGCGCAGATCCGGCCCGAGCGCCTCCACGAAGTAGAACTCGGAATGCGCCGACTGCCAGAGCAGGAAGTCGCTGAGACGCTGTTCGCCCGAGGTACGGATCACCAGGTCGGGATCCGCTTGCCCTCCGGTGTACAAGTGCTCGCCGATCTGCTCCGGGGTGAGGCTGGCAGCGAGCTCTTCGAGCGAGCCGCCGCGCTCGTCGTGCTGCGCGATGATGCTGCGAACGGCGTCGACGATCTCGCTTCGTCCGCCGTAGCCGACCGCGAGGTTCACGTGCAGGCCCGTGTTTCCGGCCGTCCGCTCCTCCGCCGTCCGTAACACGCGGGCCAGGTCCGGTGGCAGCATCTCCGCTCGACCCACGTGCTGCACGCGCCAGCCGGGCTCGAGCGAGAGTTCGTCGGCGAGCTCGGCGATGATCTCGATGAGATCGGCGAGCTCCTGCGAGTCGCGCTTGGTGAGGTTGTCGGTGGACAGCAGGTAGAGCGACACCACACGGATGCCGAGATCGTCGCACCAGCGCAGGAACTCGTGCATCTTCGCGGCTCCGGCACGGTGTCCGTGCGCGACCGTCGTGAAGCCGGCCTGACGCGCCCAGCGACGATTGCCGTCGATCATCATCGCGACGTGGTGGGGAACGGTGTCGGGGGTCAACTCGCGACGCAGGCGCGAACTGTAGAGGCGATAGAGGAATCCGCGCCCCTCGCCCGAACCGGTGGGTGTCACGTTCCTACGCTACCGCGCGAGCCCCGGCCCCGACCGCACACGGGATATGTGCGGAAGACGGCATGAGGCTGCGCGTAGGCTCGGTGCCGTGACCCGACACGCATCCGCCGAGGGCGCCGACATGCCCCAGCTCCCGCTTCTCGAAGCCGGCTCCGTCCGTGCACAGGTCGACCTGAAGCCCACGTGGCGCGGCTGGATCCACGCCGGAACGTTCCCGGTCGCCGTGGCCGCCGGGGTCCTGCTCATCGTCTTCGCCCAGGGTGCGGCCGCGAAATGGGCCGCGGTCGTCTTCATGGTGACCTCGCTCCTCCTGTTCGGCAACTCCGCGCTGTATCACCGGTTCAACTGGGGGCCGACGACCAAGGCGGTGCTCAAGCGCATCGACCACGCCAACATCCTGCTGCTGATCGCGGGCACCTACACGCCGATCGCCGTGCTGGCGCTGACGCCCGACAAGGGCACCCTCCTGCTCGTGCTGGTCTGGTCGGGCGCGATCCTCGGCATCCTGTTCCGCGTCTTCTGGATCAACGCCCCGCGGTGGCTCTACGTGGCGCTCTACCTTCTGCTGGGGTGGGCAGCGGTGATGTACATCGTCGACCTGCTGCAGGCGAACCTCGCGATGATGGTCCTCGTCATCGTCGGCGGGTTGCTGTACACCGGCGGAGCGATCGTCTACGCGCTGAAGAGGCCGAACCCGTGGCCGGGCCACTTCGGGTTCCACGAGATCTTCCATGTGTGCACCGTGCTGGCTTTCCTCTGCCATTGGACGGCGTGTCTGCTGATCGCGCTGCACCCGCTCGTGCCCTCTCTGGGCGCGGCGGGCTGAGCCGGCGCGTACCGGTCGGACCCACGGCGCACCGGCGTCAGCGTGAGGCGGGGTCGATGTCCTGGTCGTCGGTGTCGCTCGCCTCGACGGCCGCCGCCGCCTGAGCGTCGGCGCGGGCCTCGGCATCCGCTGCCGTCTTCGCGTCGAGTTCCTCCGCGATCTCTGCGCGGTAGCCGGCACGACGGATGCGCCGCAGCATGTCGATGAGAAGGAAGATCACAGCCACCGCGACGACCGCGATGCCGACGAAGCCCACGAATCCCGGAGTGACGGCGTCAGGGTTGACCGTCATGGTGGGAGTCGGAATCGCCGGGTCGGCGATTCCCGTGAGCGCGATCGTCAGTGCGTGCATCGTTCCTCTGTTCCGCGCGGAGCGCCTAGCCTGGAAGTCCAGCCTAGAACCTCGGGAAGTGTCATGACCGCGATGCGCACGCAGCAGGAGCTCGACGACCGCTACGGCCGCGTCCGGAGCGCAGGTCGTCGCCGCTCGGCATGGATCGTCGGCGGTCTGGTCGTACTCGCTCTCATCGGCTACTTCGGGTGGAACACCTACACACAGGCCGCGCAGTCCGTCGACATCGACGTCACCGGGTTCGATCTCAGCGACGCGCCGCACAGCGTGACGGTCGATTTCCAGCTCACGCTGGCGCGCGGCAGCGCGGTCAGTTGTGTGGTGGAGGCTCAGGACGAGGATCACGGCATCGTCGGATGGAAGGTCGTCTCCTACCCGGCCGACGACGCTCACAGCCGCACGTTCAGCGAGCGTGTCGCGACGACCGCCGCAGCGACGACCGGTTTGGTCCCCTCGTGCTGGATCCCGTAGGCTGATCCGACACATGCGCCCTGGCAGCTGCCGGGGCGTTTGGCATAGTGCCGACGGCGGGGGCCGCACACCCATATCGACCGATTCCCATCGACAAGGAGACGACGTGGCCGAGAACACGGAGACCTTCCTCACCCAGGACGCCTACGACCGGCTCGCCGCCGAACTCGAGCACCTGTCGACGACGGGTCGCGAGGAGATCGCCAAGCGCATCGAGGCCGCTCGTGAGGAGGGTGACCTCAAGGAGAACGGCGGTTACCACGCCGCCAAGGACGAGCAGGGCAAGCAGGAGGCGCGTATCCGCACCCTGCAGGCGCTGCTGAAGGACGCCGTGGTGGGCGAGGCGCCCGAGTCCGACGGCACCGTCAAGGGCGGAACCGTCGTCACCGCGATCGTCGCCGGCGGCGAAGAGGTCTTCTTGCTCGGCAGCCGTGAGATCGCGGCGGGCTCCGAGCTCGACGTCTACAGCGAGGCCTCGCCGCT
>NZ_BADB01000340.1:0-7518 GCF_000333415.1 Microbacterium sp. B24
GAGCTCGGTCCCGGGGATCCTCTAGAGTCGATCGGCGTGGTCGGCGGCGAAGAGGACGGCGTCAAGCACGAGGGCTCCAACGAGGCGCTCTACACGACCACCGCCGACGTGTCTCGATTCGTCGAGGCGCTCGGCCTCGGCGAGAACGGCCGCTATATCGCCGCTCTGACGTTCGGCAATGTGCACGGCGTCTACAAGCCCGGCAACGTGAAGCTGCGCCCCGAGCTGCTCGGCGAGATCCAGGCGGGCATCGCGGAGCGCTTCGGCACCGACGCGAAGCCCCTCGACCTGGTCTTCCACGGTGGCAGCGGCTCGACGCCGGAGGAGATCGCAACCGCCGTGGCCAACGGTGTCGTCAAGATGAACATCGACACCGACACGCAGTACGCCTTCACGCGTTCGGTCGCCGGCTTCATGTTCAGCAACTACGACGGCGTGTTGAAGGTCGACGGCGAGGTGGGCAACAAGAAGGCCTACGACCCGCGTGCCTGGGGCAAGGTGGCCGAGACGGCCATGGCCGCTCGCGTCGTCGAGGCGACACAGCAGCTCGGCTCGGCGGGGCATTCGATCAGCCTCTGATCCGCATCGAGAAACGCCCCCGGAGCTCACGTCTCCGGGGGCGTTTCTCGTCGGTATCCGGTGCCGCGATGTGCGGTGCCGCGCCGCGCTGAAGGCGGGTGCGGTCGCTGCGATCAGGCAGGGTCGACGTACGCGTCGAGCAGTCCCGGAGCACCGTCGGGCACATGGATCACCCGGATGGGATCGCCCGCGCGGACGGAGCCCGTGCGCACGACGCGCAGGTACGGACCGAGCCGCCGTTCTGCCGAGAACCGCCGCACCCAGCCGCGTTCCGCCGACCGGTCGACGGTGCGCACCCAGCGGGCGAAGGTCTGGCACGGTGTCCGCGGCATCGTCACCTCGACGACGGCCGTCTCCCCGATCCGCCACTGCTCGCCGATACGGGCACGATTGACGTCGAGCCCCTCGACACGGAGGTTCTCGCCGAACCATCCGGGCGGGAGAGGCGCCCGCAGCTGCGTCTCCCAGAACTCGGCGTCCTCCTGCGCGTACGCATACAGAGCCTTGTCCAGGCCACCATGGTGCTTCCGATTCGCCTGCACATCGGCATACGCGCCGTAGCGTCCGAGGCGCACCGCCCCGTCGACCGCGGCCTTATCGATCGCTGTCACACCGAGTGATCCGGCGTCGGGGCGCAGCGCCCGTACGACGCAGACGGCGAGAAGGCGCCCCGTGTCGCTCATCGGGCGAAGTGGGTGACGATCGCAGGGTCGCCGAGCAGCGGCACCGTCAAGCACACCGTGGCGAGGATGAAGGTCACGATCGCCCCCACGAGGGGAATCCACCACGACAGGCGACGCGCACGCAGCGACACCCACGACAGCAACGCGGTGAGCATCCACCCGCCGATGAAGACGAAGGCTCCGATGCGGCCCCACAGCTCGCCCTGCGCGGTGTTCGTGAACGTCGCGTCGATACCCGCGACCTGCATCCACGTCTGCGCGAAGCCGGAGAAGTCCCACAGCTGCGGCACCGCACTGACGACGGTCACGAGACCGTACACGAGCAGGGCGAAGGTGATGATGCGGTCCGCGGTGCGCGTCGGGCGCGCGGCGGCGGTCGTCGCCGGAGCGGTGGGCGGGTGGACTCGGCTGGGTGCCGTGTGCGGCAGCGCGGGGTGGGGCGAGACGGAGGCCGGTTCGGGCTGCTGGATCCGCGCCCGCTGCTCCTCGGGGCTCGCATACTCGCCGTACTGCGGACGCGGACGCGGCGTCTGCGCGTGTGTGGACGATCCGGTCGGGTCGCTCATCCGCGCGACCGCCCACCCAGTGCACGGTCGTCCCGGCGCCCGCTCGCGTCCTGGCGGAGCTCCTTGGGAAGCGAGAACATCAGATCCTCCTCGGCCGTGCGCACCTGCTCGACGTCGGCGTAGCCGGCGCCGGCGAGGTCGGCGAGAACCTCCTGCACGAGCACCTCGGGCACCGAGGCTCCGCTGGTGACCCCGACGGTCTCGACGCCGTCGAGCCATTCCTGCTGGATCTCGTGGGCGTAGTCGACGCGGTAGGCCGCTTTCGCGCCGTATTCCAGCGCCACCTCGACCAGGCGCACGGAGTTGGAGGAGTTCGCCGAGCCGACGACGATGACGAGGTCGGCGTCCTTGGCGACCTTCTTGATGGCGACCTGGCGGTTCTGCGTCGCGTAGCAGATGTCGTCAGACGGCGGATCCTGAAGCTCGGGAAAACGCTCGCGCAGACGGCGAACCGTCTCCATGGTCTCATCGACCGAGAGCGTCGTCTGCGACAGCCAGACGACCTTCGCCGGATCTTTCACGACGACCCGATCGGCTTCCTCGGGCGAGTTGACGACGGTGACGTGGTCCGGGGCCTCTCCGGCCGTCCCCTCGACCTCTTCGTGACCGTCGTGGCCGATGAGGAGGATCTCGAAGTCGTCGCGGGCGAAGCGCACCGCCTCGCGGTGCACCTTCGTCACGAGAGGACAAGTGGCGTCGATCGCCTGGAGGCCCCGCTCGGAGGCCGCGTTCACGACGGCCGGCGACACACCGTGCGCGCTGAAGACGACGTGGGCGCCTTCGGGCACTTCGTCGACCTCCTCGACGAACACGGCTCCCTTCGCCTCGAGCTCGGTGACGACGTGGATGTTGTGCACGATCTGCTTGCGCACGTACACGGGTGCACCGTAGCGCTCCAGCGCCTTCTCGACGGCGATCACGGCGCGATCGACGCCGGCGCAGTACCCTCGCGGTGACGCGAGGAGGACCCGCTTGTGTCCGGGGACCGGGTTATCCTGAAGCCGTCCGCGCGGGCCTGGAATGTGGGGCGTCGGAAGACGGATGGCTGTGCTGCTCACCCCTTGATTCTAGGGAGAGCGGGCTGAGTGAGGGCCGCATGCGCGCGGCGGAGAGGCATCGATGGCATCGTTCGCGTCCGCCCCCGGGCACGTCCCTCCTCCCGATGCGGTCGCTCCGCGCGACTCACGCACCGACGCTCCGACGTCGGTGTCACGGTTGAACGAGACCATCCGCGGGTTCGTCTCGACCTGGGGGTCCGTCTGGGTCGAAGGTGAGATCACCGCGTGGAACCTCCGCGGCGGCCACGTCTTCGGGCGCCTGAAGGACGCGAACGGTGACGCGATGCTCTCGTTCCGTCTGTGGTCTTCGACCCTTCAGCGCCTGCCCGATGACCTCAAGGTCGGCGACCTCGTGGTGGCGTGCGTGAAGAGCGACTTCTTCGTGAAGACCGGAGACTTCACCTTCACCGTCTCCTCGATGCGCCATACGGGCCTCGGCGATCAGCTCGAGCGGCTCGAGAAGCTGCGCGCCCAGTTGCGTGCAGAGGGACTGTTCGACCCTGCCCGCAAGAAGCGCCTTCCGTTCCTTCCCCAGCTCGTCGGCCTCGTCACCGGTGAGCGCAGCGACGCGGAGAAGGATGTGCACCGCAACGCCGAACTGCGCTGGCCGGGGGTCCGCTTCCGCACGATCCATGCCGCGGTCCAGGGCGAGCGCTGCGTTCCCGAGACGATCGCCGCGCTCACGGCGCTCGATGCCGACCCGAACGTCGACGTCATCATCATCGCCCGCGGCGGCGGCGATCCGCAGACCCTGCTCGGCTTCAGCGATGAACGCCTGGTGCGTGCGGTGGCCGCGGCATCCACGCCGGTCGTCTCCGCCATCGGCCACGAGAACGACCATCCGCTGCTCGACGACGTCGCGGACGTACGGGCGTCGACACCGACGGATGCCGCGAAGCGGGTCGTCCCCGACGTCTCGGAGCAACGGGCGCTCGTGAACCAGCTGCGCTCGCGTGCGCGCACGCGCCTCACGCAAAGGGTCGGTCACGACATCGCCCAGCTCGAGCAGCTGCGCTCGCGTCCTGTGCTGCGGACGCCCGAGTCTCTGCTCACGCCCCGCGCCCACGAGCTCTGGACCCTCGTCTCGCGCGGCCGCGACATCGTGCACCGACGGATGGATGCCGCGGAACGCACGACGGCGCAGCTGCGCGCGTCGCTGCGCGCCCTCTCCCCCGGCGCGACACTCGAACGCGGCTATGCCATCGCCCATCTGGATGCCGGGGTCATCGTCCGCGACGCTCGTCAGGTTCCGGTGGGCACCTCCGTGACGGTCACCGTCGCCGAGGGCTCGTTCAGCGCGCGCTCGGCGGGTCCGCTCGCAGAAGACGCCGGCGGGGCGGCCTAGAATGGACGCCATGACCAGCGACACGGCCACCGACGTCGCCGATCTCTCATTCGAGCAGGCCCGGGACGAGCTCGTCCGCGTTGTGGCCGAGCTCGAGCAGGGCGCGCCGACTCTAGAGCAGTCGCTCGCCCTGTGGACCCGCGGTGAAGCTCTCGCCGCGCGCTGCGAGGAGTGGCTGCTCGGCGCGAAGCGGCTTCTCGATGCCGCCCGTCCCGCGGACGCGGAGTCGTAATGGCATCGGGTCCTCGCATCGTCGCGGAGCTCGGCCGACCCGAGACGCCCGCGGAGACCGCCGATCGCAAGGCGGCCGCCTCGCGGGCGTACCGTCAGAGCAAGACCTTCCGCAACCTGGTGGCAGCTCTCCTGGTCATCATGGCCGTCGTCGCCGTCGTCTACTTCGGGGTGCCGCGCGGTTCACTGCCCGACCCTGAGGAGGCGGACGTGGCCGCGGCAGCACAGAGCGCGTCGGCAGCCATCGGACACCCGCTGCTGGTTCCTGTCGTCCCCGAGAACTGGCGCGCCAACTCGGCGCGACTGGAGGGCTCGATGTGGCGCGTCGTGTATGCACCGCCGAGCGGCTACGTGCGCGTGGCACAGGGCGTCGACGCCGACGCCGGATGGGCGACGAAGGTGCTGGGCGGGTTCGCGCCCTCCGGCAGCGTCACCATCGACGGGATCGCCTGGGACGAGTACACGATCCCTGCCGCCGCCCGCACCGACACGGTCTCGTACGCCATCTCGACGACGGCCGGCTCCGACACGGTGCTGATCTACGGGGCGACCGATGCCGCAACGGCCGCCGTCGCGGCGTCGGGCGTCACCGATCAGATTCTGACCATGCGCGAGGAGAAGAGATGAACGCAACCGCCCGCCCCACCCCTTCGCTCGTCTGGGAGGAGATGCTCGAGGGCAACGCCCGTTTCGTCGCAGGCGAGCCGCGCCATCCGCGACAGGACGTCGAGCGGCGCAACGAGCTCGCCGCCGCCCAGACCCCGCGGGCCGCGCTGTTCGGCTGTGCGGATTCACGCCTGGCGGCGGAGATCATCTTCGATCAGGGCCTCGGCGACCTGTTCGTCGTCCGTAACGCCGGCCAGGTCGCCTCGGACTCCGCGGTGGCCAGCCTTGAGTATGCCGTCGCGGCGCTGGACGTCTCGCTCATCATCGTGCTCGCACACGACGCGTGCGGTGCCGTGCGCGCCGCGATCGACTCCACCGCGCTCGGCTCCCCCGAACTCCCCCCGCACATCTGGCGCCTGATCGCGCGCATCGTGCCGGCGGCACGCACCGTGCTCCGCGATGCCGGCGGCGAGGTCGATCCTCGTGAGCTGGACGCCGAGGACGTGGGACGGGAACACCTCAAGAACACGGTCGACGATCTGCTCGCCTCCTCGCGGCTCATCGCCGACGCGGTCGCCGAGGGCCGACTGGGCATCGTGGGCGCGAACTACCGGCTGAGCGAGGGCACGGCGGTGCCGCACGTCGCCGTAGGCCTCCAGACGGCCTGAGCCGGGCTCCCGCCCGACACCACAACCGAAGACGCACAGGAAACGAGGACGTGACCGCAATGACCGAGACCACCGAGTACCGCATCGAACACGACACGATGGGCGAGGTGCGCGTGCCGAAGGACGCTCTCTACGCCGCACAGACCCAGCGCGCCGTGGAGAATTTTCCGATCTCGGGCACCGGGCTGGAGTCGACGCAGATCGCCGCGCTTGCGCGCATCAAGAAGGCCGCCGCGCTGGCCAACAAGGAACTCGGAACCCTTGATGGCGCGATCGCCGATGCGATCGCGGCTGCCGCCGACGACGTCATCACCGGTCGATACGACGCCCACTTCCCCGTGGACACATACCAGACGGGTTCGGGCACCTCGTCGAACATGAACATGAACGAGGTACTCGCCTCGCTCGCCACTCAGAAGCTCGGCGCGCCGGTGCATCCGAACGATCACGTCAATGCATCGCAGTCGTCCAACGACGTCTTCCCGACCTCCGTCCACATCGCCGTCACACAGGCGCTCATCGATGACCTCATCCCCGCCCTCGACCACCTCGCTGTCGCCCTGGAGGCGAAGGCGCTCCTGTGGAAGGACGCCGTGAAGTCGGGCCGCACGCACCTCATGGACGCGACTCCCGTGACCCTCGGACAGGAGTTCGGAGGGTATGCGCGCCAGATCCGCCTCGGCATCGAGCGGGTGCGTGCCGTGCTTCCCCGCGTGGGCGAGGTGCCGTTGGGCGGCACGGCCGTCGGCACCGGCATCAACACACCACTCGGCTTCCCGCAGAAGGTCATCGCGCTCCTGGCCGAGGAGACCGAACTTCCCATCACCGAAGCGCACGACCACTTCGAGGCGCAGGCCAACCGCGACGGCCTGGTCGAGGCATCCGGCGCCCTGCGCACGATCGCGGTCTCGCTGACGAAGATCAACAACGACCTGCGATGGATGGGATCGGGCCCCAACACCGGCCTCGGCGAGTTGCACATCCCCGACCTGCAGCCCGGGTCCTCGATCATGCCCGGAAAGGTGAACCCGGTCGTCCCCGAGGCGACCCTCATGGTGTGCGCGCGCGTGATCGGCAACGACGCGACGGTGGCCTGGGCGGGCGCATCCGGCTCGTTCGAGCTGAACGTCGCGATCCCGGTCATGGGCACGGCCCTGCTGGAGTCGATCCGCCTGCTGTCGAACGCGATGCGCGTGCTGGCCGACAAGACGGTCGACGGTCTGGAAGCGAACCTCGAGCGCGCCGCCGCCTTCGCCGGGATGTCGCCGTCGATCGTGACCCCGCTCAACAAGCTCATCGGCTACGAAGCGGCGGCGAAGATCGCCAAGCACGCCGTCGCCAAGGGCATCACGGTGCGCGAGGCTGTGATCGA
The DNA here is from genome assembly GCF_000333415.1 of Microbacterium sp. B24. Lineage (NCBI taxonomy): Bacteria > Bacillati > Actinomycetota > Actinomycetes > Micrococcales > Microbacteriaceae > Microbacterium > Microbacterium sp. B24. The sequence continues at coordinate 7,109 of NZ_BADB01000340.1, forward strand.
CCTCGGCTACGTCGAAAGAGGAGAGCTGACCGAGGCGCAACTCGACACGAAGCTCGACCTTCTGTCGATGACGCACCCCGGCTGATCGCCTGCTCCCCCTGTCGGGTTCATAATCAGAGGGTGAATCGCGCCGTCCGCCCTCCCCGTGCGGCAAGGCGCGCACGCGGGCTCGGCGTCGTCCTGGCCGTGGTCGCGGCGGGATTCGGACTGACGGCGCTCGCGCTGCTCTCGGTCCACGCCGCGACCGGCGCGCCGACCACCTGGGTCTCGGTCGTCGTCTTCGCCGCTGCAGCGGCTCTGACACTCGCGGTGACGGCACTGGTGGGCTGGCTGCTCCTGGACGAGAGACGCCACACGCCAGAGCTGCCTGACGGCCTCGAGAGCCCCGATGCTCTCTTCGACGCCCAGCG
>NZ_BADB01000339.1:0-1247 GCF_000333415.1 Microbacterium sp. B24
CAGCCCGAGGAGTCCGGGATCGCGAAACGGGTTGCGTGTGAGCCCCTGCAGGACCGTGCCCCGCCAGCGCGAGCGCGGCGCCGGCACAGACGCCGATGACGGTGCGCGGCACGCGCTGCGTCATGACGACGATGTGGTCGGGGATTGGAGCCGTCGAACGCCACGAGGGGCCTGCCACACGTCGGCCGGGGCGATCTGCCGTGCGCCCACACCCAGCGAGAGCACGACGAAAACCGCGAGGAGGGCGGCTCCGATCGCCGCGACGACCAGTGTTCGTCGCGGTCGTACCGGCGCGCTCATTCGACGCGCTCGGACTGCCCGAGACGCCAGTAGCCCATGAAGGCCACGCGCTTGCGGTCGACCCCGCACTCCGACACGAGCAGCCGCCGCAGCGTCTTGACCGTCGCCGACTCCCCCGCCATCCACGCGTAGAACTCGCCGTCGCCATCCTCGGGGCTGTCCCACAGCAGCTCACGATCGACGTCGATCTCATCGAGGGCCTGAGGTCGGGGCGCCGCGGCGCGCGCGATCACCTCGGCGTGATCCCGCGTCCACCCGGTCACCGCTTCGATGAGCGCGACCCCGTGCGGACGGTCTGCCCGCACGATCCAGCTGAGCCGCGCGCCGGATGCCGCCGGCAGCTGCGGTCGCAGCGCATCGTCGTCGTCGGGCACCTCGACGAACGCGTCGACCTCGCACCGCGGATCGAGTGACTCCAGGATGCTGCAGATCGCGGGAGCGGCGGTCTCGTCTCCGGCCAGCAGCAGCCGTCGGGCGGTGCCGGGATGCCAATCCAGGCCGATGCGCGACTGCGGACTGCGCTCATCGGGACCGATGATGACGAGCTCGTCGCCGACGGCAGCGCGCTCGGCCCAGGATCCCGCCGGACCGGCATCGTGATGCACGACGAAATCGACGGCGAGCTCGCGAGCGGCGGCATCCACACGACGCACCGTGTACGTGCGGAACGGATTACGGCGCGCAGACGGCAGCGCCCGCCATCTGTCGTACCAGTCGCCGGCATGCTCCGCCTGACCGAAGTCGGAGTATCCCCCCGCGACATCGGCCAGGGGCAGGACGATCTTGATCCGCTGATCGAGACCCGCGGTGCCGAACCACTCCAGCTCGGGACCGGTGAACCACACCCGCACGAAGTGCGCAGAGAGCCGCTCGACGGCGCGGACACNGACGGCATACGGGCGGTAGGCCGGGCGGACGGCGGTCGCAAATTCGGTCACACCCTAAGG
>NZ_BADB01000338.1:0-231 GCF_000333415.1 Microbacterium sp. B24
AGCTCGGTCCCGGGGATCCTCTAGAGTCCGGCGTCGGCGATATCGGCGGGATCGCGGCGCGGTTGATCGGGGGTGTCCATGACGAGAGAGTCCTGTCGGAGTGGGCGTCGTTCGTTCTCACCCAAGAGACGGCCACGGCGGCGGATTATGACGCGGGTCGCGTCAACACGTCTCATTTTCGCAGGTCCGGCTGGGGAACGGCCGATGGCGGCGGAGGGATCGCAACGTCAT
>NZ_BADB01000337.1:0-1676 GCF_000333415.1 Microbacterium sp. B24
GAGCTCGGTCCCGGGGATCCTCTAGAGTCCGAACTCCCGGCCGGAAGCCGCTCACGCTCCGGGGGTCTCCAGCGCACGCGTCACTGCTGCGAGCGCCTGCGGGAGGGCATCCGCGTCGGTGCCGCCGCCCTGCGCGACATCGTCACGCCCGCCGCCGCCGCCGCCGAGCGCTGCGGCGGCGCTCTTGGCGAGCACGCCTGCCTTGGCACCCGCCGCGCGGGCTGCGTCGTCGGTGGCGACGATGACGATGGGCCGGCCGCCGACGACGGCGCCGAGCGCGATGACGGCACCGGCGCCCACGCGCTCGCGCACCTGCAGGGCCAACGTGCGCACATCGTCCGCCGACGCCGCGACACCCAGCGACTGGGCGACGAGGCGGAACGCGCCGGTCGCCTGCGCCGACCCGGCCAGTTCCGGCAGCCGGCTCTCCAGAGCTTTGGCCTCGAACTGGGCGATGCGCTTCTCAGCGGCCTTCAGGCTCGCGGCGAGATCGGCGACGCGGCTCGCGAGCTGGTCTTTGGGCGTCTTCAGCGAGGTCGACAACTGCGAGACGATGGCACGCTCGGCAGCGAGCTCCCGGAAGGCGTCCAGACCGACGAGAGCTTCCACGCGTCGCGTGGACGCGCCCACGGACGACTCCCCGACGAGGTTGATGAGGCCGATCTCCGCACTGGAGCTCACATGTGTGCCGCCGCACAGCTCGCGCGACCAGGGGCCGCCGATGTCGACCATGCGCACCGTGTCGCCGTACTTCTCGCCGAACAGCGCCATCGCGCCGGCGGCCTTGGCCTCATCGAGAGGGAGGACGCGCGTGCTCACCTGCAGATTGTCGCGCACGGCGTTGTTCGCGATCTCCTCGATCTCCGTCTTGGTCGCCTCCGACAGTGTCTGACCCCAGGAGAAGTCGAACCGCATGTAGCCGGCGCGGTTGAGCGATCCGGCCTGCGTGGCCGACTTTCCGAGCGTGTCGCGCAGGGCCGCGTGCACGAGGTGGGTCGCCGAGTGCGCCTGCTGTGCCGCGCGGCGGTTGACGGCATCCACGACGCTCGTCGCGGGCTGGCCCACGCCGACCTCGCCCGAGGTCACCTCGACCGTGTGGCTGACCAGCCCCGGCACCGGGCGCTGCACGTCCAGGACCTCGAGTTCGTAGCCGGGACCCACGATCACACCCTTGTCGGCGACCTGTCCGCCGCTCTCGGCGTACAGCGAGGTCTCGGCGAGGATCACCTCCGCGATCTGCCCCTGCACCGCCCGCTGTGCGGGGGCACCGTCGACGAGGAGTCCGAGGACGGTCGACTCGGTCTCCCAATCGGTGTAGCCGGTGAAGACGGTCTCGCCCTTCGCGCGGAAGTCGCGGTAGACGCTGGTATCGGCCAGTTGGCGCTTGCGCGAGCGCGCGTCGGCCTTCGCACGAGCGCGCTGCTCATGCATCAGGGTGTCGAACGCATCGCGGTCGACGGTGAGCCCCGCCTCCTCGACGATCTCCATCGTGAGGTCGATGGGGAAGCCGTAGGTGTCATGGAGCAGGAACGCCTCTGCGCCGCCGATCGTGGTGCCGCCTGCGTCCTTGGCCGCCGCGATCGAGGCGTCGAGGTTCTCCGAGCCGGCGGCGAGAGTGCGCAGGAACGTGGCCTCTTCCGCGAGGGCGGACTCTAGAGGATCCCCGGGACCGAGCT
>NZ_BADB01000336.1:0-4762 GCF_000333415.1 Microbacterium sp. B24
GGGTCGCCTCCCGGATGCGCGCCCGGACGGGCGCCGGCCACGCCCGCGTCGGGGTGTTGCCTATAGACTGAAGGGGTGGGAACAGCGGCGCGCGAAGCGCGTCACGCCCCCTACAGTCTAGGCGCGCGCGGTGCGCGCCCCGACGAAGACCCCGTCGGAGAAAACGACACGAAAACGGCCCTGGAAGCGGCATCCGACCTTCGCCCACGACACTCCGATCGTGAGACAGGCGCAGGCGCAGGAATGCCGGAGCGGATGACACCGCCGGGCACGAAGGAGGCAAACCCCATGTCGGATGTGCTCATCGACCGTCCCGAACTCGAGGGACTGGGTGTCTATGAATTCGGCTGGCACGACGAAGACGCCGCCGGCGCCGTCGCCCAGCGCGGGATCAACGAGGACGTCGTCCGCGGGATCTCGGCTCTCAAGAACGAACCCGAGTGGATGCTGAAGACCCGCCTCAAGGGATATCAGCTGTTCGGCCGCAAGCCGATGCCGACCTGGGGTGCCGATCTGTCGGACATCGACTTCGACAACATCAAGTACTTCGTGCGCTCCACCGAGAAGCAGGCCCAGTCGTGGGAGGACCTGCCCGAGGACATCAAGAACACGTACGAGAAGCTCGGCATCCCCGAGGCGGAGCGCGCCCGCCTCGTCGCCGGCGTCGCCGCTCAGTACGAGTCCGAGGTCGTCTATCACCAGATCCAGCAGGAGCTCGAGGATCAGGGTGTCATCTTCATGGACACCGACACGGCGCTGCGCGAGCACCCCGAGTTCTTCGAGGAGTACTTCGGCACCGTCATCCCCGCCGGTGACAACAAGTTCGCTGCCCTCAACACGGCCGTCTGGTCGGGCGGATCGTTCGTCTACGTCCCCAAGGGCGTGCACGTCGAGATCCCGCTGCAGGCCTACTTCCGCATCAACACGGAGAACATGGGCCAGTTCGAGCGGACGCTGATCATCGNCGACGAGGGCAGCTACGTCCACTACATCGAGGGCTGCACGGCCCCGATCTANCAGAGCGACTCGCTGCACTCGGGCGTCGTCGAGATCATCGTGAAGAAGAACGCGCGCGTGCGCTACACGACGATCCAGAACTGGTCGAACAACGTCTACAACCTCGTCACCAAGCGTGCGATCGCGCACGAGGGCGCGACGATGGAGTGGATCGACGGCAACATCGGGTCGAAGGTCACGATGAAGTACCCGTCCATCTACCTGATGGGTGAGCATGCCAAGGGTGAGACGCTGTCGGTCGCCTTCGCCGGTCCCGGACAGCACCAGGACGCCGGCGCGAAGATGATCCACATGGCTCCCTACACGCAGTCCTCGATCGTCTCCAAGTCGATCGCCCGTGGCGGCGGCCGGGCCGGCTACCGCGGCGAGGTGCGCGTGGACGCCAACGCCCACCACTCCGCGAACACCGTGCGCTGCGACGCGCTCCTGGTCGACACGATCTCGCGCTCGGACACCTACCCCGCGATCGACATCCGCGTCGACGACGTGCAGCTGGGTCATGAGGCGACGGTCTCGAAGGTGAGCGAAGAACAGCTCTTCTACTTGATGAGCCGCGGCATGCCGGAGGACGAGGCGATGGCGATGATCGTGCGCGGCTTCATCGAGCCCATCGCACGCGAACTGCCCATGGAGTACGCCCTCGAGCTCAACAAGCTCATCGAGATGGGCATGGAAGGATCCGTCGGCTGATGACGACAGCGACTCAGACCCCTGCCGGCGAGAGCATCCGGGCGGAGGGTCACATCGACCCTGCGGCCACGCTGGTCTCCGGCTTCGTACCGGTGCAGACCCGATCGGAGCGGCCGACGTCGTTCGATCCCGCCGATTTCGCCGTGCCGACCGGTCGCGAGGTCAACTGGAAAGCACACCCCGTTGGCGCTCCTGGGCGACCTGCTGCGGGACGAGCCGGCCCCCCACGACGTCATCGGCGTCGACGTGAGTGCGCCTTCGTCCGTCGAGCAGATCCGTCTGCGCGTCGGGGAGGCCCCACGCGGTGAGGTCTTCCGTCCCGAGGACCGTGTCAGCGCGATCGCCTGGGCGCAGGAGGACGAGGCTCCGCTCATCCGCATCCCCTCGGGCGTCGAACTCGACGAGCCGATCGTCGTGCAGCTGACCGGACGCGGCGGTGTCGCGCATGCGCACGTCGTGATCGAGGCACAGGCGCACTCACGGGCGACGGTCGTGCTGCGCCACGCCGGTACCGCACAGCAGGCGCAGAACGTCGAGATCATCGTTCGTGACGGCGCCGCGCTGACGGTCGTCTCGGTACAGCGCTGGGGCGATGACGCCATTCACCTGGCATCTCACCAGGCGCGGGTCGACCGCGACGCGACGCTGACCCACGTCGTGGTCAGTCTCGGCGGACGCGTCGTTCGCGTGAACCCGTCTGTCGAGCTCGCGGGAGCAGGTGCGGAGGGCAGACTCTACGGTCTGTCGTTCGCCGACGCCGGTCAGCACCTGGAGAGCCAGGTCTACCTGCACCACAAGGGTGCGCAGACGGTCGGAGACGTGCTCTACAAGGGAGCGCTGCAGGGCGAGTCCGCGCGCAGCGTCTGGGTCGGTGACGTGCTCATCGGACCGGATGCCGTGGGCACCGACTCGTATGAGGCCAACCGCAACCTCGTGCTCACCGACGGTGCACGCGCCGACTCGATCCCCAACCTCGAGATCGAGACGGGCGACATCCGCGGCGCGGGACACGCGAGCGCGACCGGGCGCTTCGACGATGAGCAGCTGTTCTACCTGCAGGCGCGTGGAATCGCGGAGGACGAGGCTCGACGTCTGGTCGTGCTGGGATTCCTCGCCGAGATCGTCCAGAAGATCGATGTGCCGGCTCTGCAGGACGAGCTCATCGCCGCGATCGAGGACGAGCTGGCTCTGGCGACGGCGGCCGAAGGAGAACACGCATGACCGCGCAGAAGGCGCTCAGCCTCAGCGACCTCACCCAGGACACCGCGGTGCGCGTCGAGATCGACGGCGTTCCGATGGCCGTCGTCCTGGATTCGAACGGTGAGGTCCATGCGATCGGCGACACCTGCACGCACGGCGACATCTCGCTGTCGGACGGGTTCGTGGAAGGGGAGACCCTGGAGTGCTGGGCCCACGGCTCGGCGTTCTCGCTGCGCACCGGCCGCCCCCTGAACCTTCCGGCCTATGAGCCGGTGCCCGTGTACGCGGTCACGATCGACGGGGATGACGTCCTGATCGATCCCGCTGTCCTCAAAGACGTGAACTGAAGAAGGTAACTGACATGGCTGTTCTCGAGATCCGCGACCTCCACGTGACGGTCGAGACCGACGCGGGGGAGACCCCCATCCTCAATGGCGTCGACCTGACGGTGCGTACCGGCGAGACCCACGCGATCATGGGTCCCAACGGCTCCGGAAAGTCGACCCTCGCCTACACGATCGCCGGTCACCCCAAGTACGCCGTGACCCAGGGCACGATCACTCTGGACGGCGAGGACGTGCTGGCGATGTCGGTCGACGAGCGTGCGCGTGCGGGGCTCTTCCTCGCGATGCAGTATCCGGTCGAGATTCCCGGGGTGACCGTCACGAACTTCCTGCGTACGGCGAAGACGGCGATCGACGGTGAGGCGCCCGCGATCCGCACCTGGACGAAGGACGTCAAGGAGGCGATGAAGAACCTCCGCATGGACCCGAAGTTCGCCGCTCGCAACGTCAACGAGGGATTCTCCGGCGGTGAGAAGAAGCGCCACGAGATCCTTCAGCTCGAACTGCTCAAGCCGGCGATCGCCGTGCTGGACGAGACCGACTCCGGCCTCGACGTCGACGCACTGAAGATCGTGTCCGAAGGTGTGAACCGTGCGAAGGACGCGACCGATCTCGGCGTGCTGCTGATCACCCACTACACGCGCATCCTCCGCTACATCAAGCCCGATTTCGTGCACGTGCTCGTGAAGGGCCGCGTCGCCGAGGAGGGCGGCCCGGAGCTCGCCGAGCGTCTGGAGGACGAGGGCTATGACCGCTACCTCGAGCCCTCCGACATCGTCGAGGCATAGGATCGAACGCATGACTGCGACCCTCAGTCCGGAGAAGTACGACGACGTCACCGAGGCGCTCAAGGACGTGATGGATCCCGAGCTCGGGATCAACGTCGTCGACCTCGGTCTCATCTACGATCTCAGCTGGGACGAGGAGAACGACGCCCTCGTCATTCACATGACGCTGACCTCCGCCGGCTGTCCGCTCACCGACGTGCTCGAAGAGCAGACCGCGCAGGCTCTGGACAACGTGGTCGATCGCTTCCGCATCAACTGGGTGTGGATGCCGCCGTGGGGACCGGAACGCATCACCGACGACGGACGCGACATGATGCGCGCGCTGGGGTTCGCCATCTGATCGTCATCAGATGTCGGCGGCTGCGCGGCCGCAGCGTCGCCGTCGTTAGGCTCGAGGGGTGAGCATCATTCCTCTGGAAGCACTTCCGCTGGAGACCCTGCAACGGCGCTCCAGTACGAAGTGGCGGACGTACGGTTCCGATGTCCTTCCCCTGTTCGTGGCTGAGACGGATTTCCCCCTCGCGCCGCTGATCACGAGCGCCTTGCGCACGGCGGTCGAGCTCGGCGACACCGGGTACACACCACCCGATCCCGGCGTGCGCGATGCCTTCGCATCGTTCGCCGTTCGCCGCTTCGACTGGGTGGTCGATGCCGACCGCGTGCGGACGACGGGTGACGTCATGATGGGCGTCGTCGAGATCCTGCGCGCGGTCACCGCGCCCG
>NZ_BADB01000335.1:0-131 GCF_000333415.1 Microbacterium sp. B24
GCTCGGTACCGGGGATCCTCTAGAGTCAATTCGCCTATTCAGATCATCACCCGCAACGCGCAGGAGGGGGTTTATCTCTCCAAAGGCGAGCAGGTAGAGCGCATCAGCCCGCAGCGCCACGCAGGCGAATT
>NZ_BADB01000334.1:0-13564 GCF_000333415.1 Microbacterium sp. B24
TGGCGGCCCTCGTAGCCGCTGGCGTCCTAAGCGACGACGACGGCATGCGTCTGGTCGGGCTTCGCGGACGGGCCATGGCCGATGCCGCCGCGCAAGAGCAGACGGGCATGAGCGCGATCCTCGGCGGCGACCGCGACGCCGTGCTCGCTCTGCTCGACGAGTTGGAGCTCACCGCGGCCAACCACAACGGCGCCGGACAGATCGTCGCCGCAGGCGCGCTGGACGCCCTCTCGGAGCTTGCGGCCCACCCCGCCGCCGGCAGCCGCGTCATCCCCTTGCAGGTGGCCGGCGCCTTCCACACGTCTTACATGGCGTCGGCCGTCGACACCCTGCGCGCCGCGGCCGCCGAGGTCTCGGCATCCGACCCCCGTCTCACGCTCTGGACCAACCGCGACGGCGCCCGGGTGGACGGCGGCCGCGAGGCGCTCGACCTACTCGTCGCGCAGGTCTCCTCCCCCGTCCGCTGGGATCTGTGCATGGAATCGTTCGCGGATGCGGGGGTCACCGGCATCATCGAGCTCGCGCCGGCCGGAACGCTGACGGGCCTTGCGAAGCGCGCCCTCCGCGGCGTGCCCACCGTGGCCGTGAAGACACCCGACGACCTCGCGGCTGCGGCCGCCCTGCTGACAGGAGGCGACGCGTGACCGACGCGCCCACCCGACCGACCCTCGTCCAGGCGACGGGACCGGCACACACCCGCATCTACGCCTACGGCGCTGCCCGTGGCGAGAACGCCGTGCCCAACGATGACCTCGTGGGCCCCATCGACTCCAGCGATGAGTGGATCCGCCAGCGCACCGGCATCATCACGCGTGTGCGCGCGAATGCCGCAACGACGGCGATCGAACTCGCTGCCGACGCCGCGGCCGAGGCCATCGCCGGCGCCGGTATCGACCCGTCGCTGGTGGACGCCGTGATCGTCGCGACGATCTCGAACCCGAAGCAGACTCCCTCGGTGTCGGCGATCGTCGCCGATCGCATCGGCGCCAACCCCGCGGCCGCGTACGACCTGAACGCCGCCTGCGCGGGCTTCGCGTACGGCGTCGCCCAGGCGGATGCCCTCATCCGGGCCGGCGCCGCGCACTACGCCGTCGTCGTGGGCGCAGAGAAGCTCAGCGACGTCGTCGACCCCACGGACCGCTCGATCTCGTTCCTGCTCGGTGACGGCGCCGGCGCCGTGGTCGTCGGACCGAGCGACTTTCCGGGCATCGGTCCCACTGTCTGGGGATCGGACGGCTCGAAGGCCGACGCGGTCGGGATGAACCACACGCTCACCGAGTTCCGCGACGGCACGGCACCCTGGCCGACGCTGCGTCAGGAGGGTCCGACGGTCTTCCGCTGGGCCGTGTGGGAGATGGTCAAGGTCGCCCGCCAGGCGCTGGAAGAGGCCGGTGTGCAGCCCTCCGACCTCGCTGCCTTCGTGCCCCACCAGGCGAACATGCGCATCATCGACGAGTTCGCCAAGCAGCTGAAGCTCCCTGACACGGTCGTGATCGGCCGCGACATCGAGACCACCGGCAACACGTCGGCGGCATCCATCCCCCTCGCCACCCACCGCCTGCTCTCCGAGCACCCGGAACTGTCCGGCGGGCTGGCGCTGCAGATCGGATTCGGCGCCGGATTGGTCTTCGGCGCGCAGGTCGTCGTCCTTCCCTGACGGCCCGAGATACCCGGTCGCGACAGCCGTCGCACCTAGACTGAACGTCGGCCCCGCAGGGCCGGTGAAACCCCGATAAACAAGGAGAATCCCATGGCATTCAGCAACGACGAGGTCCTCGCAGGGCTCGCCGAGCTCATCACGGACGAGACCGGCATCTCGGCGGACGAGGTCGCGCTGGAGAAGTCGTTCACCGACGACCTCGACATCGACTCGATCTCGATGATGACGATCGTCGTCAACGCCGAGGAGAAGTTCGGCGTCACGATCCCCGACGAAGAGGTCAAGAACCTCAAGACCGTCGGCGACGCCGTCACCTTCATCACCACCAACCAGGCCTGACCTCAGGCCTCGCCACCTGCACCCCGGTGGGGGCCGTCGTGCCCCCACCGGAGCATCCGAGGAGACCATGAGCATTCCCCGAATCGTCGTCACCGGCATCGGCGCATCGAGCCCCATCGGGGGCACCGCGCCGGAGAGCTGGGCCGCGCTGCTGGGTGGCGCCTCCGGCGCTCGCACCCTCGAGTACGACTGGGTCGAGCAGTACAACCTGCCCGTCACCTTCGCGGCGCAGGCCGCCGTGCGCCCGGACACCGTGCTCGAGCGCCCGATCGCCAAGCGTCTCGACCCGTCCTCGCAGTTCGCGCTCGTCGCCGCGATGGAGGCGTGGGCGGATGCCGGGAGCCCGGAGGTGGACCCGGAACGGTTGGGGGTCGATTTCGCGACCGGCATCGGGGGTCTCTGGACCCTCCTGGATGCGTGGGACACGCTTCGCGAGAAGGGCCCGCGTCGGGTGCTGCCGATGACCGTTCCGATGCTCATGCCCAATGCGGCGGCGGGCAACCTGTCGCTGCATTTCGGTGCCCGCGCGTATGCGCGGACGGTCGCCAGCGCCTGTGCGTCCAGCACGGAGTCGATCGTCAACGCCATCGAGCACCTGCGTGACGGCCTCGCCGACGTGGTGATCGCGGGAGGCACCGAGTCGGTGATCCACCCCGTCACGATCGCCTCGTTCTCGTCGATGCAGGCGCTCTCCAAGCGCAACGACTCCCCCGAGACGGCGTCGCGTCCGGGCAGCATCGACCGCGACGGATTCGTCATGGGCGAGGGTGCCGGCGTGCTGATCCTCGAGACGGAGGAGCACGCCAAGGCCCGCGGCGCGAAGATCTACGCGGTCGTCGTGGGCGGAGGGGTCACGGCGGACTCGTACCACATCACGGCGAACGATCCCGAGGGCACGGGCGCCGCGCGCGCCGTCAACATGGCTCTGGCCATGGCCGATGCCTCCCCCGACGACGTGACCCACGTCAACGCCCACGCGACCTCGACGCCGGTCGGCGACCCGAACGAGTACGTCGCGCTGAAGAGTGTGTTCGGTGACCGCATCGACGAAATCCCGGTGTCGGCGACGAAGGCCTCGACCGGTCATCTGCTCGGTGGTACCGGCGCGCTCGAGGCGATCTTCACGATCCTGGCCATCCGCGACCGGGTGGCCCCTCCGACGATCAACATCACGGAGCAGGATCCCGCAGTCCCGTTCCGTCTGTCGGGCGCGCCGACGCCGCTGGGCGACGGTCCGCAGCTCGCGATCAGCAACTCGTTCGGCTTCGGCGGCCACAACGCCGTCGCCGCCTTCGCTTCGGTCTGAGCATTCGCGCGTGAAGACGCCCCCGCATCCGTGAGGATGGCGGGGGCGTCTTTCGTGTCAGACGGGGATGCGCGGTCTCGGTCTCCGGGAAGCCGTCCGAAGCCGGTACTGGCGCCTCCACCCGTCTGAGGTCGGTGGCGGGTCTCTCAGCCCACCTTGTGCAGCCAGACGACCGGTGCGTCGTCGCTGGCGTGACGGAACGGCTCGAGCTCCTCGTCCCAGGTCGACCCGAGCGCGACCTGGAGCTCGCGCTGCAAGTCGTACGGGTCGCCGGCGGCGATCTCCATCGCGTAGCGGATGCGATCCTCACCGATCACGACGTTGCCCGCGGTGTCGGTCTGCGCATAGTGGATGCCGAGATCCGGAGTGTGCATCCACCGCCCGCCATCGGAGCGCGGGGTCGGGTCTTCGCTGACCTCGAAGCGCAGGTGCTCCCACCCGCGGATCGCGGTCGCGAGGGCGGCGCCGGTGCCGGCGGGACCCTCCCAATAGAACTCAGCGCGGCGACTGCCCGTGAGAACGGGTTGGTCCGCCCACTCGAAGCTCACCGCGCGCCCGAGGGCGCGACCGACAGCCCACTCCAAGTGGGGGCACAGCGCACGTGGCGCGGAGTGGATGTAGATCACTCCGCGCGCCTGTGGGGTCGACGTGGTCGCCATCGCGATTCTCCGTTTCTTCAGGTACGTCTTCCCCTACGACCTGAGTGTCGGATGCGTGGCGCCTATGTGGTTGTGGGCCCATTATGGCCCGATAACGACGCGGAATCACAACCGTGTCATTGGTAGGGCGGGTGGGACTTGAACCCACGATCGTCGGGTTATGAGCCCGCTGCCTTGACCAGCTTGGCCACCGCCCCCTGTCCCCGGAAGTCTAGCGGGGGCGCGGGTCGTCTCGATCGCGCACGGGTGGCTCGGGCCACACCTTCGCCACGGCATCCGTGAGGCGCTGCGATCCGGGCGAGACCTGTTCGCCGCTCCCGCGCGCGATGGGGATCTCCTGGCTGTCGCTGATCACCTGCGGGTGGTGGCGAGCCAGTTGGAAGACGCCGGTGACGGCCAGCGCGCCGGCGACGACGAAGCCGCCGTAGGCCCAGAGGGGGGCGCCGTCGGCTTCGCGCAGCACGGCCAGGCCGATCACGATGGCGACGATCGGATCGATGACGGTGAGACCGGCGATGACGAGGTCGGGCGGGCCGGACGCGTAGGCAGTCTGCACGAAGTAGGCGCCGATCGCAGTGCCGGTGAGCAGGGCGACGATGCACACGATCGTGAGCCACTCGAAGTCGCCCGTGCGGATCCGGCTGAGTACGACCTTCGCGAGTGTCGCGACGAAGCCGTACATGATGCCGGCGGCGACGATGTAGAACAGTGCTCCCATGCGAGCGCGCAGCCACAGCCAGAGTGCGGTGAGCACGATGGCGACACCGGCGAGGATCAGCAGCACGGTGATCAGCTGTCCGTCGCTGATCGGGGTCTCGGTGGCGTACAGGGCGGCGATCGTGACGAACACGAAGATGCCGGCGACGCAGAGGCCGATGGCGGTGAGGGAGCGCTTCGTGGGCTTGAGACCGCTGATCCGCGCGTTCAACAGCGTCGTGATGACCAACGAGACGGCGCCGAGCGGCTGCACCAGGATGAGGGGTGCGAACGACAGGGCGGACAGCTGGCAGACGATCGCCAGGCCCAGCATCACGGTGCCGGTCACCCACGATGGCCGGCGCAGCAGATTCCAGATCTGGCCGCCGGTGAGACCGGTCCCCCCGGCGGTCGCCGTGAGACGTTCGACCTTCTGCACCCCGCGGTGCTGATACTGCGCGCCGAAGGACATGAACACGGCGCCGAGCAGGGCGAGCGGAATGCCGATGAGGATGCCGGGGTCCGCGAAGACGCCGACGAGCTTGTCGGTCACATCTCCGAGGTCGTTGAGGGCGGCATGCACCCCTCGACACTAACGGCCAGGTGCGCTCGATAGGCTCAGGACGTGGCTGTTCTTCCGATTCGCATCATGGGCGATCCCGTCCTGCACTCCCCCGCCGATCCCGTCGCCGAGATCACCGATGAGATCCGCACCCTCGTCGCCGACATGTTCGAGACGATGGATGCCGCGCCCGGTGTCGGCCTCGCCGCCCCGCAAGTGGGCGTGGGTCTGCGCATCTACACCTACAGCTACCAAGACGATGAGGGGCAGCCTTGGCGCGGTGTGATCCTCAACCCGGAGCTGTGGATGCGGCCTCCCGTACCCGGCGCGCCGGACCCGGACGACGAGTCCGAGGGGTGCCTGTCGTTCCCCGGTGAGCGCTTCGCCCTGCGCCGCTCGGATGAAGTCCTGGTCACCGGTATCGACCTGGACGGCGAGGCCGTACGCATCCAGGTGGACGGCTGGCGTGCGCGCATCATGCAGCACGAGTTCGACCACCTCGACGGCATCCTCTACGTGGACCGTCTGGACGACGGCGATTGGAGGACCGTCCAGAAGATCGCGCGCAAGCGCGGTTGGGTCGCGCCGGCGCGTCCTGGACGCCGGGAGTCGACGATCTGGAGGGGTGAGCGAGCCCGGTCGGGTATCGCTAGGCGTCGGGTGCGCCGTTTTCGATCAGGGTGAGCTGGGTTCCGTCTGCGTCGACGAGGAATCCGGCTCGCTGTCCCCAGGACTGCGTCTGAACGGGTCGCAGCCGCGGAAGGCCCGCGTCGTGCTCGGGGACGCCGGATCGCTTGATGTCCTCGTACAGCTCGTCCACGTCGTCGACGCGGACGCTGCACATGAAGGAGCTCGCTTCGGGCACCAGGTCGTCGAATCGGAAGAACTCGAGCACCAGCTCGCCCCGACGAAGGATCAGCCACGCGTCGTCACGGTAGCTCGGAGTGAATCCGAAACCCCCGTAGAAGCGGACCGTGCCGCCGAAATCACGCGATGGCAGGTTCGGGACAGCACGGTCTGGCATGTCCGAAGCCTAGCGGTGGAAACGAAAACGGCCCCAGAGTGGAGTCTGGGGCCGTTCGCTCCCCGGCTTGGACTCGAACCAAGAACCTGCCGGTTAACAGCCGGCTGCTCTGCCAATTGAGCTACCGAGGATCAATCACCCGCGAGCGGGCAACCCGTCCATATTAGCAAACGTCGGGGTGTGCTCGTGACACGATACGCGTCTTCACGACACGAGGCGGGCACCGCCGTCCGGAGTCCAGAGCAGATCCGCGATGCCATGCCCGTAGGCGACGGGCAGACCTGCTCGGAGCACCAGCACATCGGCATCGAGCTCTCGCACGGCTTCGGCGTCGTTGGTCACCATGAGAATCGCCATGCCGTTCTCGTCGCGCCGGCGCAGCAGCGCGTCGCGCGCGGCATGTCTCACCTCGACGTCGAGGTTCGCGTACGGATCGTCGCCGATGAAGACCTTCGGGCCGAGCACGAGGGCGCGAGCGATCGCGACACGCTGGCGCATCCCCGAACTCAGCTCATAGGGATACCGGGTGGCTGCGCCGAGCGGGAGTTCGAACTCGTCCAGCAACCCCGCGACGCGGACGGCCAGCGCGCGCTGATTGACACGTCGATCTCGGCTCGTGATCGGCTCGCCGATGACGTCTCCGACGGTCAGTCGAGCCGGAAGGCCGGCTCCCGCGCGCTGCGGGACATACCCGGTGTAGTACGCGCGCACACGCGCAGCGCGCCCCCTGCGCCGAACGGCCGTGCCATCGACCCAGGCGTCGCCTCCCACCACCGACAGCGAGTCGTCGCTCGTGCCAGCGAGCAGTGTCGCGAGGGTCGATTTGCCCGATCCGGTCGTGCCCATGACCGCCAGCGCGCGGCCCGGGTCGACCCGGAAACTGACGCCTTCGACGACGCGCACTCCCGCGCGCGCAATCGAGAGGTCGTCGCAACGAAGCGCGGCAGGATTGTCGGTGGGGGCACGACGCGGCATGCGCTCATCCTGCCCGCTCTGACCCGTGGGCGCCACCGTGCGACCGGGCGTGCGACCGCGCCACGGGGTCAGAGCGACGCCTCGGTGAGAGCGCGCCGGCGCGCGTCCAGCTCGCGCAGCGCCAGACGGACCGCCCGCCCTTGTTCCGAATCGGCGGGAAGCCGCTGGATCGTGCCGAGCAACTCGTTCTTCTCCCGGTCGACCGCGCGCACCCGCAGCTTGCGCGCGAGCCCGCGTGTGTAGGCCGCGGCCTCCGCCTCCGTCAATGCAGGGAAATCGGCCGTCAGCAACTCCACCGCCAGCGACCGGTAGGGCTCGCGCACCGACTCCACCGCCCTCGACGCCCAGCCGATGCGTTTGCGGTCTCCCTGCGCGACGAGGGACTGGCGCACCGCGTCGAGAGCGGGGATCTGCATGGGTAGCGCGAGCGCGGCATCCACCTCCTCGCCGTCGACGAGGTGACCGTACTGCAGCACTCCCATGAGGGCGTCACGCTCCAGTGTTGCATCGGCGGTGCGCGGCAGCGTTCGCAGACTCATCCGGAGTGCGGGCTCGCCGACCGACGGCGTGGGAGCGGGGCCGTCGACCCCGGCCGTTGCGCTCACGGTCGACGAGGAGCGCGGGATGTCGCCCTCGCGGCGCACGCTCTCGCGAGCGGCGCGGTCGACCTCGCGCCGCACATCCTCGGTGTCCATCCCGAGGCGGCGGGCCAGCACGCGGGTGTACTCCGGCTGCAGCAGCGGGTCGCGCAGCTCACCCACGACCGGTGCGGCGGCTCGCAGGGCCCCGACGCGGCCCTCGACGCTCGCGAGATCGAACCCCGAGAGGCGCTGATCGATGACGAACTCGAACATCGGAACCTTCGTGTCGAGCATCGCACGCACCGCCGCGTCGCCGCGCTCGAGTCGCAGATCGCAGGGATCCAGTCCCTGCGGGCCGGTCGCCACATAGGTCTGCGCGTTGAAGCGCTTCGCGTCGGCGAAGGCGCGCAGGGCCGCTTTCTGCCCCGCGGCATCGGGGTCGAACGTGAACACGACGTCGCCGGCGGCGCTGTCATCGCCCATGACCCGTCGCAGGACCGTGATGTGGTCGGAGCCGAACGCCGTCCCGCAGGTGGCCACCGCCGTCGTGACGCCCGCCAGATGGCAGGCCATCACGTCGGTGTATCCCTCGACGACGACGACGCGGTGCGAACGTGAGACATCTTTCTTCGCGAGGTCCAGGCCGTAGAGCACCTGCGCCTTCTTGTAGATCGTGGTCTCGGGCGTGTTGAGGTATTTCGGACCCTGGTCGTCGTCGTAGAGACGGCGCGCCCCGAAACCGATCGTCTGGCCGGTCAGATCGCGAATCGGCCACACGACACGGCCACGGAAGCGGTCGTACACGCCGCGCTGGCCTTGGGAGACGAGCCCCGCGGCCGACAGCTCCTCGTCCGTGAAGCCCTGGCTGTGCAGCGCGTCGCGAAGGTTGTTCCAACCCTTCGGCGCGTAGCCGACACCGAAGTGGGCCGCGGCTCCGGCGTCGAAGCCGCGTTCACCGAGAAAGCGGCGGCCGGCGTCGGCCTCCGGAGACGACAGCTGCGTGCGGAACCACTCCGCAGCGGCCGAGTTGGCCTGATAGAGACGCGTGCGGCCGCTGGTCTCCGGCGCCGCGCCGCCGTCTTCGTAGTGGAGCGTATAGCCGATGCGCGCGGCCAGGCGTTCGACCGCCTCGGTGAAGGACAGGTGGTCCATGGCGCGCAGGAAGGAGTAGACATCGCCCGACTCGCCGCACCCGAAGCAGTGGTAGTAGCCGACCTGCGGGCGCACGTGGAAGCTCGGGCTTCGTTCGTCGTGGAAGGGGCACAGGCCCTTCAGCGACCCGACGCCGGCTGACTTGAGGGCGACCCGCTCGCCGACGATGTCACCGATGTTGGTGCGGGCCTTGACCTCGTCGACGTCGGATTGCCGGATCCGTGCCATCAGTGACCCTCCGCCGGCCACAGCCCGGCGAGCGGCTCGGGAAGAGCGAAACCGCTGGGGGCGATCGTGCGGTCGTCGCCGGAGCGCAGGCCGAGCTCGCGCAGATCGACCGGGCCGATCAGTCGGGCATGCCACTCGATGGCGAAGCGATCGGTGAGGCTCGCGACCTGGTCGACGACCACGCGCTTGCGGGCGGCATCGGTGGATGCCGCGGCGAAGTCCTCCGCGTGCAGCCGGTCGAGGTGCTCGGGACGCTCCCACAGTGCGGTGGCGAGGCGCTTGAGCACGCGACGCTGTTCCTTGTACAGCCCGCGGCGACCGTCGATCGTGACCACGAAGGCGCCGATGATGCCCTTGAGCACGGCCATCTCGGCCTCGATCACCCGCGGCACGATGACGCGGCCGCGGTAGCGCGTGAGCACCGGCACCGAGTAGTGCTCGCGCGTCGCCGTCGTGGCTGCGCGCGCGAAGCGGCCGATGAGATCGGACGTGAGATTCTTCAGGCCGGCCAGTGCGGCGCGAGAGCCGTCGAATCCGGTGAGCCACTCCGGCATGCGTGTGAGCCGGTACAGCGCGTCCGCCAGCTCGTCGCGGGTGAAGCCGAAGCCCACCCACGCCTGGATCGCCGTCAGCAGAGCGTCATGCTCGCGCGCGTCGGCGAGGCGCGCCGGGTCGAGGTAGCCGTTGAGCACCGCGTCCTCGAAATCGTGCACGGAGTACGCGATGTCGTCGGAGAGGTCCATGACCTCTGCTTCGATGCAGCGCACGCGACCGGGCGCGCCGATGCGCATCCAGCGGAAGACATCCTCGTCCTCGGGGTAGACGCCGAACTTCTCTCGTCCACCGGGGTCGGGAACACCGTGCTCGACCGTCCACGGGTACTTGCACGTCGCGTCGAGGCTCGCGCGGGTCAGGTTGAGCCCCACGCTGCGCCCCCCGGCATCGAGCACCTTCGGCTCGAGACGCGAGAGGATCCGCAGCGTCTGTGCGTTGCCCTCGAACCCTCCGATGTCCTCGGCCCAGTCGTTCAGAGCGCGCTCCCCGTTGTGGCCGAAGGGCGGATGGCCGATGTCGTGGCTGAGGCAGGCCGTGTCGACCACGTCGGGTGACAGCTCCAGGGCGATCGCCAGCTCGCGGCCCACCTGAGCGACTTCGAGGGAGTGCGTCAGTCGGTTTCGCGCGAAGTCCGCAGGGCTCGCGGGGCTGAGCACCTGGGTCTTCGAGGCGAGGCGGCGCAGGGCCGCCGAGTGGAGCACTCGAGCGCGATCGCGGGCGAACCCGTCTCGCTGGGATCGATGCTGTTCGGGGACGAAACGGTCGGCATCGTGGTCGTCGTAGCCAGCGGGTCGGCCCGAGGCGATGCCGACGCTGCTGCCGTCAGCCGCCACTGGTGTCGACCTCCGCGTCAGCCAGCGCGCGCGCGGCGTCGCCGCTCATATCGCGGCTGAGCAGCCACCCGTCGGGCAGTGCCGGGCGCTTGGGCGTGCCGGCACGACCGCGCTGGCCCTCGGCGGCGGCGCCCGGGTAGGGGGCGTCGAGATCCAGCGTCGCGAGCAGATCGTCGATCTCGGTGAGGCTCGACACGGTCGCCAGCTGTGCGCGCTCTCGCCCCCGACGGGGTAGCCCTTGAAGTACCAGGCGACGGGCTTGCGGATGTCGCGGCATTCGCGACCCTCGTCCTCGAAGAACTCGACGAGCAGCTCGGCATGACGGCGGAACGCGGCCGCGACGAAGCCCAGGGTCGCGTCGACGGGGGCGCCGTTGGCGGCATCCGGGCCGCCGAGGGCTCGCGCGAGGTCACCGAACAGCCACGGTCGACCGAGGCACCCACGGCCGACCACGACACCGTCGCACCCGGTCTCGGTCATCATGCGTGCCGCATCCTCCGCTGACCAGATGTCGCCGTTGCCGAGAACGGGGATGCTCGTCACCGCCTGCTTCAGAGCGCTGATCGCCGACCAGTCGGCCTGGCCGGAATAGAACTCCGCGGCCGTGCGCGCGTGGAGGGCCACCGCGGCGACGCCCGCATCCTCCGCGATGCGGCCGGCGTCGAGGAACGTGAGGTGGTCGGAGTCGATTCCCTTGCGCATCTTGACGGTGAGCGGCACGTCGCCGGCGGCGCGTGCGGCGCGCGTGACGATCTCGCGGAACAGGCCGAGCTTCCACGGCAGTGCCGCTCCCCCGCCCTTGCGCGTGACCTTGGGCACGGGACAGCCGAAGTTGAGGTCGATGTGATCGGCGCGGTCCTCGTCGACGAGAAGTCGGACGGCCGCTTCGGTGGTCGCCGGGTCGACGCCGTAGAGCTGGATCGAGCGCGGAGTCTCCGACTCGTGGTGCGTGATCAAACGCATCGTGGTCGCGTTGCGCTCGACCAGGGCGCGAGTGGTGATCATCTCCGAGACGTAGAGTCCCGCGCCGTACTCGCGGCAGAGCCGACGGAAGGCGGTGTTGGTGATACCGGCCATCGGCGCGAGCACCACGGGTGCGTCGAGCGCGATGGGGCCGATGCGCAGCGCGGCGCCGGCTGAGACGGAGAGGGACATCCTGTCCATTCTCCCAGACTCACGCGGCCGGTGCGCCGGTCTGCGCCTCTATCGTGGACAACATGGCCGACACACAGACAGCGCAGCTTCGTGACATCCCCTACACCGACGCGACCGGCGCAGAGCACACCCTCTCCGAGTTCGGCGATCGCGCCGTTCTCATCGTCAACGTCGCATCCAAGTGCGGTCTGACGCCGCAGTACGAGCAGCTCGAAGAGCTGCAGCGCACCTATGGCGACCGGGGTCTGCAGGTCATCGGCTTCCCCTGCAACCAGTTCATGGGTCAGGAGCCGGGCTCCATGGAGGAGATCCTGGAGTACTGCGCCGTCACGTGGGGCGTCAGCTTCCCCATCATGGACAAGGTGCGGGTGAACGGCTCGCACGCCGCTCCCCTTTACAAGGCGCTGAAGAAGGCGAAGAACGTGGAGGGGGCGAAGGGCCCGGTCATGTGGAACTTCGAGAAATTCCTGGTCACGCCGACCGGCGAGGTGCACCGTTTCCGTCCGCAGACCAAGCCCGACGCGCCCGAGGTGATCGCGGCGATCGAGGCCAGCCTCCCCGCCTGAGCCCTGCTGCGGCCCGTTTCGACTCGCTGCGCTCGCTCAACGACCGGAGAGGTTCGTTGCCGGTCGTTGAGCGAGGAGCGTAGCGACGAGTCGAAACGCGACGTCTCAGGCGTCCTGCTTCTCCGCCCACACCTGTCGGGTGATCTGTGCGAACGCGTCGGCCGGCTGCGCGCCGCTCACGCCGTACTTGCCGTCGATCACGAAGAACGGCACGCCCTGGATGCCGTAAGCCTGCGCCTGTGCCTGATCGGCGCGCACATCGGCCAGATGTCGGCCCGATTCGAGTGCGT
Organism: Microbacterium sp. B24; assembly: GCF_000333415.1. Classification (NCBI taxonomy): domain Bacteria; kingdom Bacillati; phylum Actinomycetota; class Actinomycetes; order Micrococcales; family Microbacteriaceae; genus Microbacterium; species Microbacterium sp. B24. Next base: position 12,582 of record NZ_BADB01000334.1, read on the forward strand.
CACGCACGTCCGAGGCATCCAGGCCGACCTCCACGGCGAGGTCGACGAGGTCGTCGACGCGTCCGACGTGCTTGCCCTCGGTGAAGTATGCGGACATGAGGCGCTCGGCCATCTCGTACTGACGCCCCTGCGCCTTCGCGAAGTGCAGCAGTTCGTGCGCCTTCACGGTGTTGGTGTGCTGCAGCAGATCGAAGCGGTACTCGAGCCCGGAGTTCGCGGCGACGCCGGTGACCTGGTCGAGCATCTCGCGCACGCGCTCTCGCGGCATTCCCTTGTGTCCGGCAAGGAAGTCGACCTCGTCGCCCTCGAAGTCGACCGGAGTGTCGGGAGAGAGCTCGAAGGAGTGGAAGGTCACGTCGACCTGCGGGGCGTCGGTGTCGGCCGCCGTCTGAGCGAGGCCGGCCTCGAGATTGCGCTTGCCGATGTAGCACCACGGGCAGGCGATGTCACTCCACACGTCGATGGTGATCTTGTCTGTCATGTCGGGTGCAACTCTCCGCGGGCGTCGGTCTATTCCGCTGCGTCAGCGGTGGGAGCATCGATCGCGCCGCCGAATCGGCGGCTGCGACCCAGATACAGCTCGATCGCGCCCCACAGATCCGTGCGCGAGAAGTCTGGCCAGAGCGTGTCGAGGAACACCATCTCGGCGTAGGCCGACTCCCACAGCAGGAAGTTCGAGGTGCGTTGCTCGCCGCTGGAGCGCAGGAAGAGGTCGACGTCGGGCATGTCCGGAACGTACAGGTGCGTGCGCAGCGTCTTCTCCGTGATCGCCGACGGCTTCAGCCGCCCCGCGGCGATCTGTTCGCCCATCGCGCGCATCGCGTCGATGAGCTCGAGCCGGCCGCCGTAGTTGATGCACATCGTCAGGGTGAGCGTGTCGTTGCCGGCGGTGAGCTGCTCGGCGTACTGCAGCTCTTTGATGACCGATCCCCACAGGCGCGGCTTGCGGCCCGCCCAGCGGATGCGCACGCCCCATTCGTTCA
>NZ_BADB01000333.1:0-2183 GCF_000333415.1 Microbacterium sp. B24
GGCTTCCAGCGCACCGGCGACGCGCAGTGGGCCGCCGCCGACCAGATGGCGCGTGGTTTCATCATGGGTGCCACCGCGGGCCGCACGACGCTGACCGGTGAGGGACTCCAGCACGCCGACGGCCACTCCCACCTGCTGGCCTCGACGAACCCGGCCACCGTGTCCTACGACCCCGCGTACGGGTACGAGATCGCCCACATCGTCCGCTCCGGCCTGGAGCGGATGTACGGCGGCAACCACCCCGATCCGAACGTCATGTACTACATCACGCTCTACAACGAGCCGCTGGTGCAGCCCGCCGAGCCCGAGGGCGTCGACGTCGAGGGCATCGTCCGCGGCATCCACCGCATCTCGGAGGGGGCCGGTGACGGACATCGCGTGCAGCTGCTCGCGTCCGGTGTGGGTGTGCCGTGGGTGCTCGAGGCCCAGCAGCTGCTGCGCGAGGACTGGGGTGTGGCCGCCGATGTGTGGTCGGTCACGAGCTGGACGGAGTTGCGCCGCGACGGACTTGCCGCCGACGAGCACAACTTCCTGAACCCGCTGGCCGAGCCGCGCACCGCGTACCTCACCGAGAAGCTTCGCGACACCGCGGGCCCCGTCCTGGGCGTCAGCGACTACATGCACGCGGTGCAGGACCAGATCCGCGAGTGGGTTCCCCGTCGCTACGTCACCCTCGGTGCGGACGGCTTCGGCTTCTCCGACACCCGGGCCGCGGCGCGTCGGTTCTTCAAGATCGACGGACCGTCCATCGTCGTCCGTGCCCTGCAGGCGCTGGCCGACGAAGGGCTCGTCGACCGGTCGCTGTCGGCACAGGCGATCGAGAAGTACCGCCTGCACGATGTGACCGCCGGAACGAGCGGAAACGCCGGCGGCGAAAGCTGATCGATTCGATGCCCGCCCGCCCCACCCCTCAGGAGAAGGCGGAGACACTCGCGTGGCTCCGCCGGGTCTCCGGAGACCTGGCCACGGCGACCATCAAGCGGCTCGAAGAGTCGCTGCCCTGGTACGCCGACATGCCTCCGGCCCGTCGCTCGGCGGTGGGCCTGGTGGCGCAGGCGGGCATCGCGTCGTTCATCCAGTGGTACGAGGATCCCGGCTCGACGCCGTGGATCGCTGCCGACATCTTCGCCGCTGCTCCCCGTGAGCTGCTGCGCAGCGTCAGCCTGACACAGACTCTCCAGCTGATCCGCGTCACCGTCGCCGTCACGGAGGAACGCGTCGCGGGAAAGGCGGAGGATCTCCGCGAGAGCATCCTGCTGTTCTCCCGCGAGGTCGCCTTCGCCTCCGCGGACGTGTACGCGCGGGCGGCGGAGGCGCGCGGGCTGTGGGATGCGCGCCTGGAAGCGCTGGTCGTCGACTCCATCCTCACCGGCGAAGCAGACGAGGAGCTGCCCAGCCGCATCGCCGCCCTCGGCTGGCACGGCCACGGCGAGGTCGCGGTTCTCGTCGGCACCACTCCGCCGCAACTGGACGTCGATCATCTGCGCCGAGTGGCACGCAAGCTGGGTGTCGATGTCCTCATCGGCGTGCAGGGATCTCGTCTCGTGCTCGTGATCGGCCGCGCCGTGCTGCCCGGGCGTGAGCCCGTCGCCGAAGAGCTGCCGTTCACGGAGATCGCCCTCCGTCTGGAGCCGGGCTTCGGGCCGGGGCATCTCGTGCTGGGGCCGACGGTGCCCGCACTCGTGGATGCCGGGCTCAGCGCCCGTGCCGCGTTGGCGGGCTTCGCCGTCGCCGGTGCCTGGCGCCACGCGCCGCGCCCCGTCGAAGCCGACGACCTGCTGCCCGAGCGTGCCCTCGCCGGCGACGCCATGGCGAAGGCGACGCTCGTCGAGCGGATCTACCGTCCTCTGCAGGCGCACTCGGCCGATCTGGTCGCGACCCTGTGGAGCTATCTCGACAATGGCCGCTCCCTCGAGGCGACCGCCCGCGAGCTGTTCGTCCATCCCAACACCGTGCGCTACCGACTCAAGCGGGTCTCCGATGTCATCGGCTGGGATGCGACCGGCCCGCGTGAGGCCCTCATCCTGCAGACGGCGCTCATCATCGGATCGATCGGCACGGAGGCGACGCGACGGCGCGGAAGCGCAGCGCGACGGTCCGCGCGCGCGGACTGAGCCTCGTGCCGTTGTCGCTCTGACACAAAGCATCTCGCTTTTGTTGTGACGTCGTCGCCAGCGCGGCGG
>NZ_BADB01000332.1:0-2594 GCF_000333415.1 Microbacterium sp. B24
GCCGCGACCCGACGACCAGAAGGGCGATGCCGAGCAGCGGCTGGCGCAGGACGAAGAAAGCGGGCGCGGCGAGGCACACCGCCGCCGCCGGCAGGACGCCGACCCCGAGCCGCCCGGCATCGACGCGCTCGGTCACGGTGAGTTCTCCCCGTCGTCCTCAAGGGGGTGGGCGATCTCGTCCCGCGGCATCCGCGCGATCCACAGCACCAGCAGCGACAGCACGAAGGGCACGAGGCCGGCGACCACGAAGATCACGGGGATCTCCACGACGGTCGACAGGGGGCCGGCGAGCGCCATGGAGATGGGCATGAGCGCGAGGGAGACGAAGAAGTCCAGGCTCGAGATGCGCCCGAGCATGTGGCGCGGGACACGTCGCTGCAGGAGCGTGCCCCAGATGACGTTGCCGTAGCTGAAGCCGAAGCCGCACGCGAAACCGCTCACCGCCATGAGCCAGTATTCGTGCGTGAGGCCGATGACCACGAACGGCAGGGTGCTGAGACCCCACACGAGAGTCATCGCGCTCAGGTAGCGTCGCGGCATCCGCAGCGACGAGACCACGACCGATCCCACCACTCCGCCGGCGCCGAAGCACGCCAGCAGAAACCCGAACAGACGCGGATCGGGGCCGAAGCGCTCGCGGGTGACGAACGGCAGCAGGACCTCCTCCGGGCCCATCGTCACGAGCACCCAGATCGTCGCGAACAGCAGCGTCCACAGCAGCCACGGGGTGCGGACCGTGAACAGCACGGCCTCGACGAGGTCGTGACGGATGCTCTGGCTCGACACGCCCTCGGCTGCGTCGGCGGCTTCGGCGGCCGGTTCCGGGCGCAGGAACAGCAGCAGCACGAGCGCCGCCGCGTGGGCGAGGAGCACGGCGCCGGCCGCCTGGCTCGGGATCAGTGCAGCGAGGAGAAGTCCCGCCATCGCGGGGCCGGCGGCCTGCTGGAGGGCGGGACGCACCGCTCCTTCGAGGCCGTTCGCCGGCAGCAGGTGCTCGGCCGGAAGAATGCGCGGAAGGATCGCGCTGTAGGAGGGGAAGAAGAAACCCGCCCCGGCGCCGAGCACGAGCGAGACGATCGTGAGGTGCGCGATCGTGAGGGTGCCGAACTGGCCCACCACGACGACGGAGCCGACGGCCAAGACGTTCGCCGTCTCGACGGCACGCAGGATCAGGCGCCGTGGCAGCCGGTCGGCAGCGATCCCGCCGGGGATCGCGCAGGCGAGAAGGCCGATCGCGTTCGCGGCGGCGACGACGGACAGCTGGACGGGGTCCTCGTCGATGCGGATGACCGCATAGACCATGACGACCGCCCACATCCCGGCCGCGGAGATCGACAGCACGACCGCGCCGAAGAGGATGCGGAAGTCACGGTGGGCCAGAGGCCGCATGGCCCGCCAGCGATCGCGGGCGCGCGGCGGCGCGCTCACGCGCCCGACGCCGTGCGCGGCAGACGGCGGTAGACGAGGTCGCGGATCTCGCGACCCTTCGCGATGCCCTTGCGCTCGAACGCCGTCATCACGCGCCCGTCGAACCGCTCGGCCCATTCGCCGTCGAACGCCGGGACGAACTCCTCGGCATCGGCCAGGACCTCACGCATCTGCCGCGCGTAGTCCTCCCAGTCGGTCGCGAGCCGCAGGCGTCCGCCGTCGCGCAGCGCCCGTGCCGCCAGCGGCGGAAACGGCGGCGCGATCAGTCGACGCTTGTTGTGCTTGGCCTTGTGCCACGGGTCGGGGAAGAAGATCCACAACTCGTCCACGCTGGCCTCCGGCAGCAGGTGCTCGAGGACCTCGGGCGCGTTCGCCTCGACGAGGCGGAGGTTGCGGATGCCGTCGCGGTCGGCGTCGAGCATCGTACGGGCCAGCCCCGCACGGAACACCTCCACCGCAAGAAAGTCGCGGTCAGGCGCGGCGGCCGCAGCGCTGACGATCGCATGACCCTGGCCCGATCCGATCTCCACGGTCAGGGGCGCAGCGCGGCCGAACACCTCGGCGGGCACGACCGAGGTCCCCGGAAGCACGCTGGTCGCCGCGGCATCGCGCTGCACGTCGATGACGTACCGCGAGGCCAGCTCCGCCCAGGCGCGCTCCTGCGCGTCGCTCATCCGGCCGCTGCGGCGCACGAATGAGACGGGCTTGTCGCGGAAACGGGGAGCATCTGTCTCGTGCGGCATCCGACCAGGGTACCGGCGAGCACTCCGGTTACAGAGGTGACGACGGGTTCACGCGGTGACGAAGTCGATGAGCTCTTCGACACGTCCCAGCAGCGCCGGGTCGAGGTCGCGGTAGCTGTGCACGGCTGCGAGGATGCGCTGCCACGTGCGGGCGATGTCGGCCTGGTCGCGGGCGGGCCACCCGAGAGCCCGGCTCACGCCCACCTTCCACTCGATGCCGCGGGGCACGTCCGGCCACGCCGCGATGCCGAGCGCCCGCGGGGTCACGCACTGCCACACATCGATGTGGGGGTGGCCGACGATCCGCACGTGAGAGCCGTGCGGCCCCCGGCGACGGCGTCGGCGATGCGCGACTCCTTCGACCCGGGCACGAGGTGGTCGACGAGCACTCCGTAGCGTCGTTCCGGTCCGGGCGGCTCCTCG
>NZ_BADB01000331.1:0-2110 GCF_000333415.1 Microbacterium sp. B24
GCCAGGGACGCCTGCCGCGATCGCCTCGGCTCGAGCGCGCAGCCGGTCGCGCAGCGCCAGGAGCGCAACGTCGACCGTCGACGCGTCGTCGGAGCCCGACGGCGGCCATTGCTCCGCGCCGTGCGAACCCGCCAGCAGCAGAGGCGAGTCATCGTCGTGCTCGGCGATGATCCGCAGATCGCGCAGCGTGCGCCCGGACACGAGGGCGACGGTCGTCGCGGGAACGCGAGCGAGCGCGTCGACGGCGGCCCGTGCGGGGGCACTCATGCGCGCCGCCATCGGCTCGTCGATCAACGGCGCCAGGGTGCCGTCGAAATCCAGGGCCACCAGAAGACGATCCGTGACCGCCAGGCGTGCCAGAGCGTCGTCGACGCTCACGACGTCGCCCTCACCGCATCGAGATCGCTGAGGAAACGCCGCGACCAGTCGGCGACGTCGTGGTCGCGCACGCGGCGGCGGAGGGCGCGCATGCGGCGCCCCTGTTCGGAGGGTGACATCTCGATCGCCGTCATGATGGCGTCCTTCAGCCCCTCGATGTCGTGCGGGTTGACTTTCACCGCCTGCGACATCTCGTCGGCGGCGCCGGTGAACTCGCTGAGTACGAGCACGCCGCGTCCGTCGACGCGGCTGGCGACATACTCCTTCGCCACCAGGTTCATCCCGTCGCGAAGGGCGGTCACGAGCATCACGTCCGCCGCGAGGTACAGCGCGACCATCTCCTCCCGGGGGTACGAGTGATGCAGGTAGCGGATGGCCGTGTGCCCGACGGTGTCGTGGTCGCCGTTGATGCGGCCGACCGTGAGCTCGATCTCGTCACGCAGCTGCATGTAGGCCGCGACGCGCTCCCTGCTCGGGCTCGCCACCTGCACGAGCGTGACGTCCTCGACATCGAGGCGGTGGTCCTCGAGAAGCTCTCCATACGCCTTCAGGCGGTGACCGATGCCTTTGGTGTAGTCGAGACGGTCGACGCCGAAGAGGATCGTCTTCGGGTTGCCGAGGCTCTCCCGAATCTCGGCGGCCCGGGCCTGCACCTGCGGGCGGCGAGCCAGCTCGTCGTACAGGTCGGCGTCGATCGAGATGGGGTATGCCTTGGCGACGGCGGTGCGAACCGCGCCGTCGGGCTCGGGGACCCGGATCGCACCCGCCTTCGTCTCGAACCCCAGCTGGCGGCGCACGGCCGTGGCGAAGTTGCCGGCATCCTGCACCCGCTGGAACCCGATGACATCGGCCCCCAGAAGTCCCTCCAGCACCTGCTTGCGCCAGGGAAGCTGAGCGTAGATGCCGTATGCCGGGAACGGAATGTGGTGGAAGTAGCCGATCACCAGATCGGGCCGCAGCTCGCGCAGCATCCGCGGCACCAACTGCAGTTGATAATCCTGCACCCAGACGACCGCGCCGTCCGCAGCGGTCGACGCCACCGCCTCGGCGAAACGGCGGTTGACGCGGACGTAGGCTTCCCACCATTCACGGTGGTAGGCCGGCGGCGAGATCACGTCGTGGTAGAGCGGCCAGATCGTGTCGTTCGAGAACCCCTCGTAATACAGCGCCACGTCTTCGGCGGACAATGCCACGGGCACGAGCGACATCCCCTCCAGCTCGAAGGGATCGATCTCGAGGTCGGCGGTGCCGGGCCAGCCCACCCACGCCCCGCCGGTGCGCTGCAGCACCGGTTCGAGAGCGGCGACCAAGCCGCCCGGCGAACGACGCCACCCACCCTCGACGCTCGGATCATGGTCGACGGGCAGGCGGTTGGACACGACGATCATGTCGGCCTCGGACTTCGGGTCGCTCACGCGGCTCCTCTCGGCAGGCGTTCTTCCAGGCTAACGTGGTCGCATGCGCAAGTACCTGTTCGGGACCGGGATCATCTCCGCCGTGACCAGCGGCGTCGCGCTGCTGCGCGGCCTCCGTGGCGACGTGCCGTTCACGTGGCGTCAGGCGCTCGCGTGGCTGAGCTGGGGAATCACTCTGGCCCTGTCGATCGGCACGATCGTGGACACCTATCGCGCCTCCCGCGGACGGATCATCTCCACCGACTCCCCCGTGCGCGGGAGCGAGGAGAAGCTGCTGGCGAAGCGCCTGCAACGGTGAGCATCGAGAGCTGAGACGC
>NZ_BADB01000330.1:0-2958 GCF_000333415.1 Microbacterium sp. B24
TTCGAGATCTCCGCCGGGTCGATGTCGACGTGGACGACCTGCGCGTTCGGCGCGAACTCGTCGGCCTTCCCGGTGACGCGGTCGTCGAAGCGCGCGCCCAGGGCGACGATCAGATCGGACTCCTGCAGGGCGAGCACCGCGGGCACCGTGCCGTGCATCCCGGGCATGCCGAGGTTCTGCGGGTGCGAGTCGGGGAACGCCCCGCGCGCCATCAGCGTCGTGACGACGGGGGCGCCGGTCGCTTCGGCGAACACGCGCAGCTCCGCCGCGGCACGGGCGCGGATGACGCCGCCACCGACGTACAGCACGGGCTTCTTCGCATGCGCGATCAGCTGCGCAGCCGCCTGGATCTGCTTGCCGTGGGCCTTCGTCACGGGGCGATATCCGGGCAGCTCGATCTTCGGGGGCCACACGAACGGTGCCGAGGCCTGCTGCGCATCCTTCGTGATGTCGACGAGGACGGGTCCGGGCCGGCCCGTCGAGGCGATCTCGAACGCCGCCGCGATCGCGGCGGGAATCTCCTCGGCGGTCTTGACCAGGAACGAGTGCTTCGTGATCGGCATGGTGATGCCGACGATGTCCGCCTCCTGGAAGGCGTCGGTGCCCATGAGGTGGCTGAACACCTGGCCGGTGATGCAGACCAGCGGGACCGAATCCATGTAGGCGTCGGCGATGGCGGTGACCAGGTTGGTCGCGCCCGGACCGGATGTCGCGATCGCCACGCCCGTGCGTCCGGATGCGGCGGCATATCCCTCCGCCGCGTGGCCGGCGCCCTGCTCGTGACGGACGAGGATGTGGCGCACCGCCTCATCGTCCATCAGGGGGTCATACACCGGCATGATGGCGCCGCCGGGCAGACCGAAGACGTCCGTGACCCCGAGCATGTCCAGGGATCGGACGACGGCCTGGGCGCCGGTCATCACAGGAGCGGCAGCTCCGCGGGCAGGTGGTCGCGGCACGGCCGCGGTGTCGAGAGACATAGTGGTACCTCGGGTGTCAGATGCGTGTGAGGGCGGCTTCCCGCCCTGGTGTCACGGCCTCAGCCGGTCGTCGCGCCCTCCGCTGCGGAGCGCACGAGTTTCGAGTACTTGGCCAGAACGCCACGGGTGTAGCGCGGGGGAAGCGGCTCCCAGCCGTCACGGCGGGAGTTCAGCTCTGCGTCGTCGACGAGTAGATCGAGAGTGCGAGCCGCGATATCGACCCGTATCAGATCACCATCGCGCACGAAGGCGATAGGACCTGCGTCCACCGCTTCGGGTGCTATGTGGCCGATGCACAGGCCGGTTGTGCCGCCTGAGAATCTGCCGTCCGTCAAGAGTAGTACATCTTTTCCGAGCCCTGCGCCCTTGATCGCCGCCGTGATGGCGAGCATCTCGCGCATGCCGGGGCCGCCCTTCGGGCCCTCGTAGCGGATGACGATGACGCTGCCGGCGGCGATCTCGCCCGCCTCCAGGGCGTCCATCGCGGCGCGCTCCCGCTCGAACACCCGTGCAGGGCCCTCGAACACCGACGCGTCGAAGCCGGCGGTCTTCACGACCGCCCCTTCCGGGGCCAGCGAGCCGTGGAGGATCGTGATGCCGCCCGTGGCATGAATGGGGTCGTCGAAGCTGTGGATGACGGTGCCGTCGATCGGGTCGGGATCGAGCTCGGCGAGGTTCTCCGCGAGGGTCTTGCCGGTGACCGTGAGTGCGTCGCCGTGCAGCAGCCCCTCGTCGAGCATCGCTTTCATGATGACGGGAATGCCGCCGTGGCGGTCGACGTCGTTCATGACGAACTTCCCGAACGGCTTCATGTCCGCCACATGCGGGACCTTGTCGCCGATGCGGTTGAAGTCGTGCAGGCTGAGCTCCACCTCGGCTTCGCGGGCGATGGCGAGCAGGTGCAGCACGACGTTGGTCGAGCCGCCGAGGGCCATGGCCAGTGCGATGGCGTTCTCGAACGCCTCTTTGGTGAGGATGTCGCGCGTCGTGATGCCCTGACGCAGCAGGTTCACGACCGCTTCGCCGGAGCGGTGGGCGTAGTAGTCGCGGCGACGGTCCGCCGACGGCGGTGCGGCGGATCCGGGAAGGCTCAACCCCAGCGCCTCGGCGACGGAGGCCATCGTGTTCGCGGTGTACATGCCGCCGCACGCGCCCTCGCCGGGCGCGATCGCGCACTCGATGCGCTTGAGGTCCGCTTCGCTCATCTTCCCCGCGAGGCACGCGCCCACCGCCTCGAAGGAGTCGATGATCGTGACGTCCTTCTCCGTGCCGTCCGAGAGCTTCACCCAGCCGGGCGCGATGGAACCCGCGTAGAGGAACACACTGGAGAGATCGAGACGCGCCGAGGCCATGAGCATGCCGGGGATCGACTTGTCGCAGCCGGCGAGCAGGACGGTGCCGTCGAGCCGCTCGGCCATGACCACGGTCTCCACGGAGTCGGCGATGACCTCACGGGACACCAGCGAGAAATGCATCCCCTCGTGGCCCATGGAGATACCGTCGGACACGGAGATGGTGCCGAACTGCAGCGGGTACCCGCCGCCGGCGTGGACGCCCTCCTTGGCGCCCTGCGCGAGCCGGTCCAGGCTCAGATTGCACGGCGTGATCTCGTTCCAGCTGGAGGCGATGCCGATCTGGGGCTTGTCCCAGTCCTCATCGCCCATGCCGACGGCACGCAGCATGCCGCGGGAGGTCGTCGCCTCGATGCCGTCCGTGACGACACGACTGCGCGGCTTGATGTCGATGGTGGGATCGCTGTCCGGCATCCTCGAAGTCTATTCCCGCAGGGTGTCCCGATCGTGCGCGAGACGCGTCAACAACGACGCCAGTTCGGGGATGCCGGCCACACGGACACGTGCCGCCATCTCCCCCGGCCCGACGCGCACGCCGACGTCGCCCGGCTCGAGACTGCGCAGGGCGTCCTCATCGGTGACGTCGTCGCCCGGCGACAGGACGCGGTCGCTTCCGTCTGCGCCCG
>NZ_BADB01000329.1:0-6064 GCF_000333415.1 Microbacterium sp. B24
GGATACGATCGAGACCATGAGTCGCCCTCCCCTGGCCCGCGAGAAGGTGCTCGACGCCTTCGAGGCGATCTTCGTGGACGAGGGCGAGCGAGCGGCGACGATCGATGCCACGGCGCGGGGCCGCGGGTGTCTCCAAAGGCGGCCTGCTCTACCACTTCGCCTCGAAGGAGATGCTCGAGGCAGGTCTCATCGAACGCCTCCAGACCCTCGTCGACGAGGACGTCGCGGCGATGTCGACCTACCCGGGCGGCCCCATCGCCCACTATCTGCATTCATCGGTCATGTCGAACGACCCGATCGACCGCGTCATCCTCGCCACCTCCCGCCTGGCTCAGGGCGGCAACGGCCAAGCTGCGGAGGCACTGCGCGAGGTCAGGGAGAAGTGGGCGGACGCCCTGCGTCCGTACGCTCCCGACGGCGCCGCGCTCGATCTCGTGATGCTCGTGGGCGACGGCCTGTACTTCAACAACGCGCTGTCGGGCGGATCGATCCCGGGGCCGGTCCCCCGCGGCGACGCGCTGGACGCCCTCGTCGCTCTCGTCGAGCGCGCGGTCCGCTGACCCCGCACGCATCCTGCCGAGCCGCCACGTTCTCACCGAGCCGCTATGGTGCTGCGCGCCAAACCATAGCGGCTCGGAGAGGTCATGGCGGCTCGACGGCGGGATGTCGTGGCACGGCGAACACCCGCGGGCGCGGGATCAGGCTTCGACGATCTCCAGCTGACGGAAGAGGTCGGCGCCGATGGCCTCGCGGGTGTCGTCGAGGATCGCGTCCGGCACGGGCTGATCGACCGTGAGCACCGAGAGAGCGCGACCCGAGGCGTCGGGCTGAGCGACGAACAGACCGGCGATGTTGATCCCCGCCTCACCGAGCTTCTGCCCGTAGATCGCGACGATGCCCGGGCGGTCCGCATAGCGCATGAGGATGTGGTGCTTGTCGATCGGCACCTCGATCTCGTAGCCGTTGATGCCGACGATCTTCGGGACCATCCGCGTGCCGGCAAGCGTTCCGGCCACTTCGAGAACGGTGCCGTCCGAAAGGGTGCCGCGCAGGATCGTGATGTTGCGGTACAGCGGGCTGTCCGCCTCGACGATCAAGCGCGTCTCGATGCCGCGCTGCTCGGCGAACAGCGGCGCATTCACGTACGACACGTTCTCGCTGACGATCTTCGTGAAGATGCCCTTCAGCGCCGCGAGGCGGTACACGCTCACGTCGTACGCAGCGAGCTCGCCGCGCACCTCGATGTCGAGGCTCGTGAGGGCGCTGGTCGCAAGGCCCGAGAAGACCTGTCCGAGCTGCTCGACGAGGGCGATGCCGGGACGCACGAACGGGTCGATGACGCCGCCGGCGACGTTGACGGCGTCGGGCACGAGGTCGCCTTCGAGGGCGAGCTTGACCGAACGGGCCACCGAGATGCCGGCCTTCTCCTGCGCTTCATCGGTCGAGGCACCCAGATGCGGGGTGACGACGACGTTCGGCAGCGACAGCAGCGGGAACGCGGTGCCGTCGGCCTTCGGCGGCTCGCTCGTGAACACGTCGAGGCCGGCGCCGGCGATCTCGCCCGTGGTCAGCGCTGTGTGCAGCGCCTCCTCGTCGATGAGCCCGCCACGCGCGACATTCACCACGTACGCGGTCGGCTTCATCAGCGCGAACTGCGCCGCGCCGATCATGCCCGTCGTCTCGGGCGTCTTCGGCATGTGGATCGTGACGAAGTCGCTCTGCGCGAGCAGGTCGTCCAAGCTCAGCAGCGTCACACCGAGCTGCTGTGCGCGCGTCGGCGTGACGTACGGGTCGTACGCCACGACACTCACGCCGAATGCCTGCAGACGCGCGGCGATGAGGGCGCCGATGCGGCCGAGGCCGATGATGCCGACCGTCTTCTCGAAGAGTTCCGTGCCCGTGAAGGAGCTGCGCTTCCACGCACCGGCGGCGAGCGAGGCATGTGCGGCCGGGATGTGCCGGGCAAGGCTGAGGATGTGCCCGATCGTCAACTCGGCCGCCGAGATGATGTTGGAGGTCGGCGCGTTGACGACCATGACGCCGGCCGCCGTGGCGGCTTTGATGTCGACGTTGTCCAGTCCGACGCCGGCGCGCGCGACGACCTTGAGCACGGGAGCCGCGGCGATCGCCTCGGCATCCACCTTCGTCGCCGACCGGATCAGGATGGCGTGGGCGTCGGCCAGCGCCGACAGGAGCGCGGGACGGTCGGTGCCGTCGACCTGACGGACATCGAAGTCCGGCCCCAGGGCGTCGATCGTGGCGGGTGAGAGTTCTTCGGCGATGAGGACGACAGGCTTGGACACAGCGGCAGGACCTTTGCGCAGGATCGGAGCGGGTGGAAGGATGCCAGCCTACCGGTCGCACCGCACCGCCCCCGACCGTGTGACGACCGGGGAAAAGCGATCCCTCAGCCGAGCATCGAGGAGCCGGACGGTCCGACCGTGTACGTCAGGATGTTCAGCCAGAACACCGCGACGACGCAGAGACCGGCCATGAGGACGAGCGCGAACTCCCACCACGTCCGCCGCCAGCCGACGGCGAAGGCGACACCGAACGCGATCAGCGGGAACAGAACCGACAGCAGCAGTACGAACCAGCCGTAGGCGTTCAGCGGCTGGGCACCGGAGGCCGCCTGCGAGAGGAAGCCGACGGCGTTCCACACGAAATAGGCATAGAACAGGCCGAACACGACCGAGATGGCGACGATCAGCCAGGTGGGCAGCACACGCGCCCGCGGCGGGGTGGGAGCACTCGTGGTCATCGTCCCACCGCCCCGACGAGGATGAACGGCCACGGCACGAGCAGCGCGAGCCCGCCGACCAACAGCAGCACGCGTACCCACGCCTTCGCGGCGCGCGTCAGGAGGAACACCGTGAGGAACCAGACCGGCGCCGCTGCGACGGCCAGCCACAGGGCCGCCGCGTATCCCACCGGGCTGACCAGGAACTCCGCCGTGCCCTGCAGGCGCAGGCCGCCGATGATCCAGCCGATCGCGAAGAGCAGGTAGGCACCGGCGAGGATGCCGAGCGTCACGAGCATCGCGTTCGACATCTGCGTCGGCTCATCGGGCATCGTGACGGTGCCGTCCGCGTCGATGTGGCCGACGGTGGCGCTGCCCTTGCCGACGGCGGTGAATCCGTCGGGAAGCACGGCCGGTTCCGGCTCGGGCGCCGGCTCGGGCGTCGACTCGACGGTGGGACGGTGTCCCACGTCGAGAGTGGGATCGTCGTCGCCGTCCCAGGTCAGGGCGTCGTCATCACGTGGCGTGCTCACTCCGAAAGCGTACTGCGCACCGCGGCCGCAGCTGCCGCCACCACGACCGGGTCGGTGACGTCGTGGCCGCCCGTTCCTCCCCCGGGCCCCGACGGGACGTCGAGACCGGTGACGGCCCGGGCGGACAGATGCACGGCGTCGACGCCCGCGTCCGCGATACGCGCGATGTCGCCCACGCGGATGCTGCCGCCGGCCATGATCTCGACACCGGTGCCCGCCGAGACCAGACGTCGCAGCACCTCCGTGCCGTCGACCGATCGCGCGGCCCCGCCCGAGCTCAGCACACGGTCGACACCGGCCGCGGCGAGCCCATCGAGAACGGCGAGCGGCGAGTCTGCCGCGTCGATCGCCCGGTGGAAGACGAGCGTGCCGTCGCCGGCGGCGTCTCTCCACCTGCGCAGCGCCGCCGCGTCGAGGTGCCCGTCGCGAGTCAGTGCGCCGACGACGACACCCGCCGCCCCGGCGGCCCTCACCGCGTGGATGTCGGCAGCGACGAGGGCGATCTCGTCGTCGTCGTAGACGAATCCTCCCGCGCGGGGACGCACGAGCACGTTCACGCGTTCCCCGCCGACAGCGGCGACCGTCATCTCCACCAGCGCGATCGACGGCGTGAGCCCACCGACAGCCAGCGCCTGGCAGAGCTCGAGCCGGTCCGCTCCTGCGTCGATGGCGGCGCGGGCGCCCGCGACATCCTGAACGGCGATCTCCAACGCGACGGTCATCCTGTCACGCTAGCAAGCGAAAGGCCCGGCCCCCTTGTGTGGGGGCCGGGCCGGTGTGGCTTTCGCAAGCCTTCTCGGCGGGTGTGCCGAGGTCTGGACGAGGTCAGCGCGCGGCGGAGCCCTCGGTGTAGTCGGCGTCCTGCTGCTTCCACGCGAACAGGGCGCGCAGGTCCTTGCCCACGGCCTCGATCGGGTGGGCGGCGGCCTTCGCACGCAGCTCCTGGAACTCGGGCGCACCGGCGTCCTGGTCACCGATGAAGCGCTGGGCGAAAGCGCCGGACTGGATGTCGGCCAGAACGCCCTGCATGTTCTCCTTGACGCGCGGGTCGATGACACGCGGGCCCGAGACGTAGTCGCCGTACTCGGCGGTGTCGGAAACCGACCAGCGCTGCTTGGCGATTCCGCCCTCCCACATGAGGTCGACGATGAGCTTGAGCTCGTGCAGCACCTCGAAGTACGCGATCTGCGGCTGGTAGCCGGCCTCGGTCAGCGTCTCGAAGCCGTACTGGACGAGCTGGGACACGCCACCGCAGAGCACGGCCTGCTCACCGAACAGGTCGGTCTCGGTCTCTTCGGTGAACGTGGTCTTGATGACGCCGGCGCGCGTGCCGCCGATCGCCTTCGCGTACGACAGCGCGGTCTCCCAGGCGTGGCCAGAGGCGTCGCGCTCGACGGCGATGATGTCCGGGATGCCGCGGCCGGCGACGAACTCGCGACGCACGGTGTGCCCCGGCGCCTTCGGGGCGACGAGGATCACGTCGACACCCTCGGGGGCGTCGATGTAGCCGAAGCGGATGTTGAAGCCGTGGGCGAAGGCCAGGGTCTTGCCGGCCGACAGGTTCGGCAGGATGCTCTCGCTGTAGATGCCGCGCTGGTGCTGGTCGGGCGCGAGGATCATGATCAGGTCGGCCCATGCGGTGGCATCGGCGACGTTCTTCACCTCGAAGCCGTCCTCCTGGGCCTTCGCGATCGACTTCGAGCCGTCCTTGAGCGCGATGACGACCTCGACGCCCGAGTCGCGGAGGTTCTGCGCGTGCGCGTGTCCCTGCGAGCCGTAGCCGACGATCGCGACCTTCTTGTTCTGGATGACGGACAGGTCGGCGTCGGAGTCGTAGAAGATCTCAGCCATGGTGTGTGTTTCTCCTTGATTTCTTTCCGGTCATTGAGCGGGCGCAGCGAGTCGAGGCGCCCGTGAGGGAATCAGCCGCGCAGGACGCGTTCGGTGATGGACTTGCCGCCGCGGCCGATGGCCAACAGGCCCGACTGGGCGAGCTCCTTGATGCCGAACGGCTCGAGGGCGCGAAGGATGGCGTCGATCTTGCCGCGATCACCCGTGACCTCGACGACGAGGGCGTCCGTCGCATAGTCGACCACGGACGCACGGAAGAGGTTCACGACCTCGATCACGTTGGAGCGCGTCTGGTTGTCGGCGCGCACCTTGATCAGCATGTGTTCGCGCTGTACGGACGCCGCCGGCTCCAGTTCGACGATCTTGATGACGTTGATCAGCTTGTTCAGCTGCTTGGTCACCTGCTCCAGCGGGAGCTCCTCGACGTCGACGACGACCGTGATACGCGACAGGCCGGGCACCTCGGTGACGCCCACCGCGAGCGACTCGATGTTGAAGCCGCGGCGGGCGAACAGGCCGGCCACCCGGGTCAGCAGACCCGGCTTGTTCTCGACCAGAAGACTCAGGACATGACGGCTCATCTCAGTCCTCCCCGTCGAAGCTGGGCGCATGATCGCGGGCGTACTGGACGAAGCTGTTGCTGACGCCCTGCGGGACCATCGGCCACACCATCGCGTCGGCCGACACGACGAAGTCGATCACGACCGGTCGATCGTTCGTCTCGAGTGCCAGCATGATGGCGGCATCCACCTCTTCGAGCTTCTCCACACGGATGCCGAGGCAGCCATAGGCCTCCGCGAGCTTCACGAAATCGGGCACGCGCACCGTCCCGTGACCCGTGTTGAGATCGGGGTTGGAGTGACGTCCCGAGAAGAACAGCGTCTGCCACTGGCGGCACATGCCGAGGCTCGAGTTTGTGATGATCGCGACCTTGATCGGG
>NZ_BADB01000328.1:0-6520 GCF_000333415.1 Microbacterium sp. B24
CTCCCAGACGTCGGTTCAGGTTGCACTTCTCGCGGCGGCGCTCCCCGCGGGTTCGACGGTCCTGGTACCGGAACACGAGTTCTCCTCGCTCGTCCTGCCCTTCGTGCACGCAGGCCGCGGGATCCGCGTCCGCACCGCTCCGCTGTCGCGCCTGGCCGACGCGATCACGTCCAGTACGACGCTCGTCGCGTTCTCCCTGGTGCAGTCCGCGTGCGGTCACGTCGCCGATGTCGACGCCATCTGCACCGCGGCAGCCGCGGTCGGTGCACGCACGGTATGCGATGCCACGCAGGCCGTGGGCTGGATGCCGGTCGACGCCGGGCGATTCGATGCGCTGCTCTGTCACGCCTACAAGTGGCTGTGCTGCCCACGCGGCGTCGCCTTCATGTCGGTGAGCGCGGACTACGCGCGCACGCTCGCGCCCGTACAGGCCGGGTGGTACGCCGGCGACGATCCCTGGACGTCATGCTACGGCGGTGACGCGGATCTCGCCGCCTGCGCGCGACGCTTCGACGTCTCCCCCGCCTGGCAGGCATTCGTCGGCGCCGAGCCCGCGCTGCGAACATTCGCGCAGGCCGACATCGCGGCCGTCCACGCTCACGCCACGGGTCTCGCGTCCCGCCTTCGTCGGGCGCTGGAGCTGGAGCAACCGGACATCCCGACGGCGATCGTCACCTGGGTCGACCCGGGCGGAGACGACCTCGCGCGTCTGCAGGCCGCCGGCATCACGGCATCCGGCCGCAACGGGCGCGCGCGCGTCGCCTTTCACGTGTTCAACGACGAGACCGACGTGGACCGGGCCGTCGCAGCCCTCCGCGGCTGACACCTCCTCGCGGCGCTCCTCACCCGCGACGCGCGTAGGGCGAGAGCACCGTGACCGCGACGACGAGCACGAGCGCGACCAGCGCGAGTCCGCCGTAGCCGATCTGACTGAGGACGACGCCCGCCACCACGGCGCCGACAGCGGCGCTGAAGGTCATGATCGTGTCGCTGAGCCCCTGCCGTCGCGGCCGCAGGCTCGTCGGAGAGCTCTCGGTGAGCAGAGCTGCGCCCGACACGGTCGCAGCGCTCCACCCCGCTCCCAGCAGGAACAGCGCGACCAGCACCGCCCATTGCGAATCGGGCATGGTCGCCGCCACGATCAGCGACACCGCCAGCAGCGCCTGACCCAGGAGGATCGTCGCGATGCGTCCCCATCGGTCGGCCAGCACCCCGAACACCGGCGACAAGCCATACATGCCGAACACGTGCAGCGCGATCGTGGTTCCGACCACGAGCGTGACGTGCTCGGGTGCCAGGTGCGCCAGATGGATCGGCGTCATCGCCATCACCGACGCCATCACCACGTGCGACCCGGCCACCGCGAAGACCGCATAACGCGCGGCGACCGGCCGGTCGACATCGTCGATGCGCTCACGCTGCGCCTCGCCGCTGCGCGCCAGGCGCTGTGCGAGCAGGAGCGGGTCGGGTCGCAGCGCCGCCACGTAGAGCGCAAAAGCGATCAGCTGCGCCACGATCGAGAACGCGTACGAGCCGGTGAGCGGTGGCATCCACAGCGCGGCGCCGACGATCTCTCCCGGTGTCAGAAGCAGCGGGCCCACCACACCCCCGACGGTCGTCGCCCAGACGACGGTGCCGAGGTCGCGTCCGCGCCGCGCGGCGGGAGCGAGGTCGGTCGCCGCGAAGCGCGACTGCAGATTGCCCGCGTTGCCGGCGCCGATGAGCACCACGCCCACGATCAGCAGCGGGAAGCTGCGCACGGCGGCCGCCGTGATGACGATCCCGATGCCGATCAGCGCGAAGAGGTTGCCGAGTGTCAGCGCCACCCGTCGCCCGCGCCGTGCCGCCATCCGCGCGAGCGGGATGGCGCACAACGATGCTCCGAGCGTCACGGATGCCGTCGCCAGCCCCGACAGCGCCTCCTGGCCCGACAGATCGGCCGCGAGCAGCGCGCCGAGCGAGACCGTTGCGCCGAAGGCGATGCCGCCCAGCACCTGTCCGGCGGCGAGGACGGTGACGGTGCGCCGCTGGATACGCGCGACGGCGACGGGGTCCATCGCCGGCGCCAGGGCGCTCACGCGTTTCGCGCGGTGTTGCGCAGCGTGCCCAGGCCCGTGATCTCGATCTCGATGGTCTGGCCCGCGTCGAACGGCCCGATGCCGGCCGGCGTACCGGTGAGGATCACATCCCCCGGCAGCAGCGTGAACGCGGCCGAGGCGTAGGCGATGATCTCCGGCACCGAGTGCACCATGTCGGAGATCGGGCCATCCTGGCGCACGTCGCCGTCCACCCGCGTCACGATGCGCGCGCCGCCCTCGAGGCCGAACTCCGTCTCGATCGCCGGACCGAGCGGGCAGAACGTGTCGAACCCCTTGGCGCGCGCCCACTGCCCATCCGACTTCTGCAGATCACGCGCGGTCACGTCGTTGCCGATCGTGTACCCGAACACGTAATCGAGCGCAGCGGATGCCGGGACATTCTTGGCCACACGGCCGATCACGATCGCGAGCTCGCCCTCGAAATCGGTGCGCTCGGACTGCGAAGGCCGCACGATCGCATCTCCCGGTCCGATCACCGCGGTGTTCGGCTTCAGGAACAGCAGCGGCGCGGCCGGAGCCTCGCCGCCCATCTCGGCGGCGTGGTCGCGGTAGTTCTTGCCGACGCAGACGATCTTCGAGCGCGGGATGACAGGAGCGAGCAGCGCGACCTCACCGAGCGGAACCCGCTCCCCCGTCGTCTCGAAACCCGCGAACAACGGATCACCCGCCAAGACGACCAGCTCGGCCTCGTCGACGATGCCGAAGCGGATCGCCTCGTTGTGACTGAAACGGACGATCCTCACGCGGCCGGCTCCGCATCGGTCACCGGCTCGTCGAGACGCACGAGCCAGCCGTGCGTGTCGTCGCGACGCCCGTACTGGATGTCGGTGAGCTCGTCGCGCAGCGACTGGGCGAGCGGGCCGAGGGGCTGCTCGTCGACGAAGTCGCGCCCCTTCAGCACACCGATCGGAGCGACGACGGCGGCGGTGCCACATGCGAACACCTCGACGATCTCGCCGGAGGCGACACCCGAACGCCACTCGTCGATCGAGACCGCGCGGCCCTCGATCTTGTGGCCGCGGTCGGCAGCGAGCTGCAGGATCGAGTCGCGTGTGATGCCTTCGAGGATCGAGTCCGACTGCGGCGTCACGATCGTGCCGTCCTTGTAGACGAACACGACGTTCATCCCGCCCAGCTCTTCCACGTTGCGATCCTGGTCGAGGAAGACGACCTGGTCGCAGCCCTGCTCGTACGCCTCCGCCTGCGGCAGCAGGCTGGCGGCGTAGTTGCCGCCCGTCTTCGCCGCGCCCGTGCCGCCCTTGCCCGCGCGCGCATAGTCCTCGCTGAGCCAGATCGACACCGGCTTGGCGCCGCCCTTGAAGTACGCGCCGACCGGTGAGGCGATCACGTAGTAACCGACCTTGTTCGCCGGACGCACACCCAAGAACGCCTCCTTGGCGAACATGAACGGGCGCAGGTAGAGGCTCTGGTCGGCGCCGGAGGGCACCCAGGCGCCGTCGACGGCGATGAGCGCCTTCAAGGACTCGATGAAGTACTCCACCGGCAGCTCGGGAAGCGCCAGGCGTCGTGCGCTGCGCTGCAGGCGACGACCGTTCTGATCGGGACGGAAGGTCCACACGGAACCGTCGGCATGCCGGTAGGCCTTGATGCCCTCGAAGATCTCCTGCCCGTAATGCAGCACGGCGGCAGCGGGGTCGAGCGACAGCGGGCCGTAGGGCTGCACGCGGGGACGGTGCCACCCGCCGCGCACCGACCAGCAGATGTCGACCATGTGGTCCGTGAAGGTCGTTCCGAAGGCAGGATCGGCGAGCAGCTGCTCGCGCTCCGCAGCGGACTTCGCAGCGAGGTTGCGGGTGACCGCGAACTCCAGAGGGGCGAGTCCGGCGTCGGGTTCGTAGATGAGGCTCATGTCGTGTCCTGAGGGTGTGAGCGGTCGGCGTACGTGCGGCGGTTCCAGGCTACGCCTGCACCGCGGCGGCGATGGCGTCGCCGACCTGAGCGGTGGCGCGGGGTGCGGAGCCCCTGTGGGCGATGTCCTCCTCGACGGCGCGGGTGACGCGCGCGGCTTCGTCGGCGAGCCCGAGATGATCGAGCATGAGGGCGACGGAGAGGATCGCGGCCGTGGGGTCGGCCTTCTGCTGTCCCGCGATGTCCGGCGCCGAGCCGTGCACGGGCTCGAACATCGAGGGGAACGCGCCGTCGGGGTTGATGTTTCCCGAAGCGGCGAGGCCGATGCCTCCGGTGACGGCGCCGGCCAAGTCGGTGAGGATGTCGCCGAAGAGGTTGTCGGTGACGATCACGTCGAAGCGGCCCGGGTTCGTGACCAGATAGATGGTGGCCGCGTCGATGTGCACATAGTCTACGGTCACCTCGGGGTGCTCCGATGCCACGGCATCCACGATCCGCTTCCACATCCCGCCGGCGTGCACCAGGACGTTCGTCTTGTGCACGAGGGTCACCTTCTTGCGGCGGCGCTCGGCATGAGCGAACGCGTACCGGACGACGCGCTCGATGCCGAAGGCCGTGTTGACCGACGTCTCGTTGGCCACCTCGTGCGGTGTCCCGGTGCGGATGGAACCGCCGTTACCGACGTAGGGTCCCTCCGTGCCCTCCCGGACCACGACGAAGTCGATCTCACCGGGATCGGCAAGCGGCCCCGGCGCTCCCGCATACAGCTTCGAAGGACGCAGATTGACGTAGTGATCCAGCGAGAACCGCAGCTTCAACAGCAGCCCACGCTCGATGTTCGCGTCCTTCAGACGCGGATCGCCCGGTACGCCCCCGACGGCACCGAGCAGGATCGCGTCGTGTGCGGCGATGGCGGCCAGATCATGGTCCGTGAGCGTGTCTCCCGTCTCGAGGTAGCGCGCCGCCCCGAGGGAGAAGCGCGTCTTGTCGAAGGTGACCTCGGATGCCGCGGTCACGGCGTCGAGCACCTTCTCCGCCTCTGCGACGACCTCCGGACCGATGCCGTCACCGGGGATGACGGCCAGCTTGATCACACGCGACATGGAACTCCTCGACACAGCTCGTACTCGGGCATGCGCGGCGCCGTCGGTGCGGACGTCCGTGAGGACGGATCAGTGCTCGACGTGGGCGCTGCGCGACCCCTTCAGCGTAGTGGCCGCGATGACCGCTGCGATGGCGACGAGCACGGCTCCGATCACCGCGGTGATGCCGACACCCGCGTCGAAAGCGTGAGCCGCCGCCGTGCGCAGCGCATCGGCGGTGGCACCGTCCAGGGCGCCCGCTTCGGTCATCGCCCCTGCCAGGGTCTCGCGCGCGGCATCCGCCGTGGCACCCTCGACACCCGCAGGGAGCACGATGCCCGTGCGATACGCGGCTGTCAGGATGCCGCCGAGCACCGCCGTGCCCAAGACGGCGCCCAGCTCGTAGGCCGTCTCCGACACGGCGCTGGCCGCGCCGGCCTTCGCCGGCGGCGCACTGGCGAGAATGAGCTCGTTCGACACCGTCTCGGCGGCACCGATGCCGATGCCCAGCAGCACGAAGGCGGCGATCAGCAGCGCCAGGGCGCCGTCTCCGACCGCGCCGGGAACGAGCAGGTAGGCGATGACCGAGAACGACAGTGCGATCGGAACGATCACGCGCGCCGAGACGCGGCGGGCGATCGGCACGACGAGCAGTCCGGCGACGATCATCGCCGCCATGCCGGGAACGAGCGCGAATCCCGCCTCCATCGGCGACAGACCGACGATGAGCTGCAGATGCTGCGCGACGAAGTACAGGAAGCCCACGAGAGAGACGACGCTGAGCAGGTTCACCAGCAGCGCGCCGCTGAAGGTGCCACGGGCGAACAGCCGCATGTCGAGCATCGGCTGCGCGGAAGCGAGCTGACGGCGAACGAACACGACACCGAAGCCGAGCCCGGCGATCGTCAGCACCACCGGGAGCACGCCGAAGCCGTGCACCGCGACCTCCTTGATCGCGTAGACGATCGGCACCATCGTCAACATCGACAGAGCGATGCTGATCGGGTCGATGCGTCCAGGGCGCGGATCACGGCTCTCGGGCACCAGCAGCGGCGCCAGGATCAGCAGCGGCACGAGAACCGGCACCGACATGAGGAAGACCGAGCCCCACGCGAAGTGCTCGAGCAAGATCCCGCCGACGATCGGCCCCAGGGCCGCCCCCGCGGAGAACATCGACGCCCATACCGCGATCGCCATGCGGCGCTGGTCGCGGTCGGTGAAGATGCTGCGCAGCAGCGACAGGGTCGACGGCATCAGCATCGCGCCGAACACGCCCATACCGGCACGTGCGGCGATGAGCCAGGCGGCGCTGGGCGCGAAGGCGGCCAGCACCGACACCGCGGCAAAGCCGGTCGCGCCGATCAGCAGCATCCGTCGACGCCCGAAGCGGTCGCCGAGCGTGCCCATCGTCACCAGGAGCCCCGCGAGCACCAGCGGATAGGCGTCGATGATCACAGCTGCTGGGCGCTG
>NZ_BADB01000327.1:0-1017 GCF_000333415.1 Microbacterium sp. B24
GGATGAAGATCTTGAAGCGGTCGCGCGCGGGGGCGAAGATCGCGCGCTCGCGCAGATCGCGGGCGTCGTCGACACCGTTGTGTGATGCCGCGTCGATCTCGACCACATCGAGTGAACCACCGCCGCCGCGGCTGAGCTCGACACAGCTGTCGCAGACACCACAGGGCGTGTCGGTCGGGCCGGCCGCGCAGTTCAAGCAGCGCGCGAGGATGCGGGCCGACGTCGTCTTGCCGCAGCCGCGCGGACCGCTGAAGAGGTAGGCGTGGCCGACGCGGTCGCTGCGCAGCGCCGTCATGAGCGGTTCGGTGACCTGCGCCTGCCCGATCATCTCGCCGAACGTTTCCGGTCGGTAGCGGCGGTACAGGGCGGTGGTCACCAGAACAGACTACGGTGTGCTCCCGACATCCAGGTCGGGAACATCGCCGGGTGCGGGGCGTTGAAGAGGACATGAGCATCGACGTCCCCACCGCGACGGTGGACGTCATCGTCATCGGTGCCGGCCAGGCGGGCCTGTCGGCCGCATACCATCTGCGTCGCCGCGGCTTCGTCCCCGCACCCAGCGACGGCGACGCCCGCACCTTCGCGGTGCTCGACGCCGACGCGGCCCCCGGCGGGGCGTGGCAGCATCGCTGGCGGTCATTGCGGATGGGAACGGTCAACGGCATCTACGAGCTTCCGGGCGCACCCGTGCCGCCCGCCGATCCGATGGCGCCGAGCGCGGACGTGCTGCCCGCGTACTTCGCGGACTACGAGCGTCGCTTCGATCTGCGCGTGCACCGTCCGGTGATCGTGCGCGCGGTTCGCCGTGTCGACGACGACCCGAACGGTCTCCTGCGCATCGAGACCGACCGAGGCGTATGGTTCGCGCGGTACGTCATCAACGCGACCGGCACGTGGCGACGCCCGTTCTGGCCCCACTACCCCGGCCAGGAGGACTTCGCCGGTCGTCAGCTGCACGTGCACGACTACGTGTCGGCCGACGAGTTCACCGGGCAGCGCGTCGTCATCTCGGCGCGG
>NZ_BADB01000326.1:0-7482 GCF_000333415.1 Microbacterium sp. B24
ATTCGAGCTCGGTCCCGGGGATCCTCTAGAGTCCGTGACGGCCGCCCATTCCGGCTGCGGCATGCCGAGCTCGGCCAGGCGCGCTCGCATCGCGAGCTTGTCCTGGGCGAACTGGAGCGCGTCGGGACCGGGGTGCACGCGGATGCCGTCGGCCACCAGCGCCCGCAGCACGTCCTGCGGGACGTGTTCGTGGTCGAAGGTGACGACGTCGACGTCGCGAGCGAATGCGCGGACGGTGTCGAGGTCGCGGTAGTCGCCGACGGCGGTCGCCGCGAGCGCGGCGGACATCCCCTCTTCTTCGGCGAGCACGCGCACGCGGACGCCGAGCTCCACCGCCGGAGCGATCATCATCCGGGCGAGCTGCCCGCCGCCCACGATGCCGAGGGTGAGTGCCATGGTGCTCCTTTTCGTCGCATCCATCTTCTCAGTTCGCGGGGTACGCGCACCGCGGCGTGCGCCCAGCGTCGATCTCGCCCGGCCGTCAGGATCGCGATCAGCGCGGCAGCGGCGGCGGATCGCCGATGAGCGGGGCGGTGGCACCGTCCCAGTGCCCGTCGCGATGCGCGAGGATCTGGCTGACTTCCACCTGGTCGGACAGGGCCTCGTGCAGCAGGCGCGCCGCGGGGATGTTGACCATACGCAGCGGCTCATCGACACCGTTCGACAGCACGAGCGTGCCGGCGCCCCACAGCCGCTGCAGCGGACCGCGACGCTCCTCGATGGTGTACCCGCGGGCGTGCAGCACTTCCCGGCGTCGACGGCCGAAGACGCCCGACTGCTCGACGACGCGGCGCGTCGTCACGGTGTAGGTGTGCGTCCACCATCGGACGTAGGGAATCACGACCAGCAGCGCGACGACGAGGCCTGCGGCGGCCCACAGCATCCAGTCCTGCAGTGGCTCCGGCAGATTTCCCGTGAAGTAGCCCGCAGCCCCGGCCACGGCGATCAGCACCAGCGCCGACCAGAACAGACCCCGCGCGTGCGCCCGCACGCGCGCGACGCGGCGTTCCGGCGCCGGCGCACCCGGCGCCGGCGCAGCGGGACGCCCGGGGTAGGCGGTGGGCGAGGTCACGAGATCATTGTGCCCGGTGGCCGGGCGAAACCGCGCATGACCGGGCCGTCGTCACACGATCACAC
Organism: Microbacterium sp. B24; assembly: GCF_000333415.1. Lineage (NCBI taxonomy): Bacteria > Bacillati > Actinomycetota > Actinomycetes > Micrococcales > Microbacteriaceae > Microbacterium > Microbacterium sp. B24. Next base: position 1,138 of record NZ_BADB01000326.1, read on the forward strand.
CGTCGGGCGGCACCCGGGCCCGGCGCTCAGCGTACGTGCACGACGTCACCCGCGCCGACGATGCGCTCGGCACCGTCGACGGTGGCGACCACCAGCCGGCCATCGGGATCCAGGCGGAGCGCGCGTCCCACGAGCGCCGTTCCCTCCGGCACGGTCACACTCACCTGAGTCCCGATCGTCGCACACCGCTCGGCGACCGTCGGCGCGACGGCGTCGCCTCCGCCGACCGCCAATTCCGCGATCAGGTCCCGCAGGCCGCTGACGTAGTCGGCGAGCAGACGGTCTTCGTCGACGTCGACACCCGAGACCGCGAAAGAGGTCGCCGTCGGCACGGGCAGGTCCGCCTCCGTCATCGCCGTGTTCACCCCGGCGCCGAGAACGACGGTATGCGGATCGGCGGGCAGGACCTCGGCGAGGATGCCGCAGATCTTGCGACCATCGACGAGCACGTCGTTCGGCCACTTCAGCGCGACGGTGCGCCCGGGCAGCTGCGCGGCGACCGCGCCGACCATCGCCGCTCCGGCGACGAGGGGAATCCAGCCCCGATCGTGCACGGCGACCGCGCCGACGCGCAGCACCACCGAGATCGCGACCGCAGAGCCCGGAGGTGTGACCCAGGTGCGGTCGAGGCGTCCACGTCCGGCGCGCTGATCACGCGTCACGAGCAGGGACAGATGCGGGTGGGCGTCGGGGTCGCCCTCGACGTCACGGAGGAGTTTCGCATTCGTCGAGTCGACGCTCTCGATGACGTGCACCCGCGGCGAGACCGCGGCGGTCAGGGGATAGCCCTCGGTGGGAATCGACATAGCGCCACCCTACGCGCGGCGAGCGCACCGCTGCGGTGCGCGACGGCGCGGCATCCCACAACCGAATCCCCGTCTCGTTGTGAGCGTCCCCCAACAGAGTCGTGGACCCGGTCGCTAGGGTGGGAGGCGTGCCTCAGCAGTCAGAGCCTTCCGTGCAGCCAGTGACGTCCGCGCAGCCCGACCTGTCCACCACCGCCGGCAAGATCGCCGATCTGCGTGCCCGCTATCAGGAGGCGGTCCTCGACGCGGAGGTGCGCGCCCAGGAGAAGCAGCACGCGAAGGGCAAGATGACCGCCCGCGAGCGCATCGAGCTGCTCGTGGACCCCGGCACCTTCGTGGAGTTCGACGAATACGTGCGTCACCGCACGACCGCCTTCGGAATGGACCGGTCGCGTCCGTACGGCGACTCGGTCGTGACGGGCGTGGGGACCATCCACGGCCGCACGATCGCCGTCTACGCGCAGGACTTCACCACCTTCGGCGGATCGCTGGGCGAGGTCGCAGGCGACAAGATCATCAAGATCATGGAGTACGCCCTGCGCGGCGGCATGCCGATCATCGGCATCCTCGACTCCGGTGGCGCCCGCATCCAGGAGGGCGTGGTCGCTCTCGGCAAGTACGGCGAGATCTTCCGCCTCAACACCGCCGCCTCTGGTGTGATCCCGCAGATCTCGATCATCATGGGGCCCGCCGCCGGCGGCGCCGTGTACTCCCCCGCCCTCACCGACTTCGTGGTCATGGTCGACAAGACCAGTCAGATGTTCGTCACCGGTCCCGACGTCATCAAGACGGTCACCGGCGAGGACGTCGGCATGGAGGAGCTCGGCGGCGCGTACACCCACAACACGCGCTCCGGAGTCGCGCACTACCTCGCCGAGGACGAGGACGACGCGATCGACTACGTCCGCTCGATGGTGGGCTTCCTGCCCGACAACAACATGGCGGAGATCCCGGTCTACGAGAACGGTTTCGAGTGGGAGACCACCGACGCCGACCGCACCCTCAACGCGGTCGTCCCCGACTCCCCCAACCAGCCGTACGACATCCACCAGGTGATCTCGCACATCGTCGACGGCGGCGACTTCCTCGAGGTGCAGCCGCTGTTCGCGCCGAACATCGTCATCGGCCTCGGCCGCGTCGAGGGCCGCACGGTCGGCATCATCGCGAACCAGCCGTCGCAGATGGCCGGCACCCTCAACATCGAAGCCGGCGAGAAGGCCAGTCGCTTCGTGCGCTTCTGCGACGCGTTCTCCATCCCTATCCTGACCCTCGTCGACGTGCCCGGCTACCTTCCCGGCACCGACCAGGAGTGGACCGGCGTGATCCGCCGCGGTGCGAAGCTGCTGTACGCCTACGCCGAGGCGACCGTGCCGTTGGTCACCGTGATCCTGCGCAAGGCGTACGGCGGCGCCTACATCGTCATGGGCTCCAAGCAGCTGGGCGCCGACGTCAACCTCGCCTGGCCGACGGCGGAGATCGCCGTGATGGGCGGACAGGGTGCCGTCAACATCCTCTACCGCGGCGAGATCCGCAAGGCGGAGGAAGCCGGCGAAGACGTGGCCGCCGTTCGTCAGCGCCTCGCGAACGAGTACACCTACAACGTCGCGTCGCCCTTCCTGGCAGCCGAGCGCGGCGAGTTGGACGGGATCATCGAGCCCGCGCAGACCCGCGTGGCCGTCGCGAAGGCGCTGCGGTCGCTGCGCGGGAAGCGGGCCAGCCTGCCCCCGAAGAAGCACGGTAACATCCCGCTATGAGCACGCCCGCGATGCCCGCGTCGGACGCGGATATGGCCGGTGCGGATGCCGTGCACATCGACATCCGTCGCGGAAACCCCACCGCGGAGGAGCTCGCCGCCGTGATCGCCGTGGTGACCGAGGCCTACGAGCGCGAGGCTGCGGACGCCGTCGTCGAGGATGCGCCGTTGCGGTCGGCCTGGGAGGTCTCGGCGCGCGGCCTGCGTGCGCCCCTGCGGCGCGACGTCGCCTGGGGACGGTTCGCGGGCTGAACCCGCCTCCGATCGCTTGTCCCCCAAAATACCTACAGACACAGCTTTCTCCACCGGGAAGAATCGATATCGCTGGAACGCTTCTGCGTTCGGTCGGCCCGCTTCATGAGCGGAACGACCCTTCGCGAGTCGGTTTTCGGGTAACCACTCGCATGGCGAGGGGCGGGCGGCTTCGCCGCCCCTCGCCTCCTCTTCCTCGCGTTCTCTTCGTCACGTCCTCGTGGCGTTCTGCGCTCGCGGCGTCGCCGGAACCACCGGCCGGGTGCATGCAGGGCCGCGTTCAGGGCCTCGTTCAGGACTCAGGGCCGCCGGGGAATCTCGCTCCACAGGTCGACCTCGTCTTCGCCGTCATCCGCGGCCGAGCGGCCGACGACCGTGACGGCCACGTCCTCGTGGGTCGCGGCACGCACGTAGACACGGTCGGAGTCGGCCTCGGCCAGCACCGCCGCCAAACGCGATCGCACCGCCGCTCGCTCCGCCGGCGACAGGCCGTCGAGGCCTCCTTCGTCCAGCACCGACACCGTCGTCCCCCGTTCCCGCGCCGCTGCGAGCGCCGCTCGCACCTCCGCGTCGAGCAGGGCAGAGCCGCGCAGCTCGTCGCGCAACGCTTCTTCGGCGATGCGTGCCGCGCGACGTTCGTCCTCGCTCAGACGCCCCGCCGCCTCGATCGTGCGCGTGAGCACCGGCCCGGCCAGCGCGAGGGCACGCTGCACCTGCGTGCGACGTTCGCGCCGCATTCCCTCTTGAGTCGCGAGCCATTCCGAGGCCGCCCGCTGCAGAGCGGTGAGCTCCGCGGTATCGCGGGCAGCGCGATCGACGAGCCACGTCAGCAGCTGCGCGACCCCCACCCACAGCACCGCGCCGACCACGCCGAGCGCCAGGGCTGCGGCCGGACCGATCCAGAACGCCGCTTCGGCCGCGAGGACGACAACCCCGCTCCAGGCGATCCACGGGCGGCGGCGCACCATCACGATCGTCAGGAGCGCACCGACCGCACCCAGGCTCCAGGTCCCGACATCCGCGCCACGCGCGTCGGGCTGGACGGCGAGCCACGTCGCGTTGGGCACCAGCACCGCGGCGGCGAGCGCGAGCACCGCAGCCCAGGCTGGCAGGACCGAGCTGCGCCCGAGGTCGCCGGTGATGGGATCGCGCCGCGTGGGCAGAGCACCCGAATTCCAGAACACGCAGATCCACGTCGTCGCCAGATACAGCGCCACCGCGCACACCAGAACGAGCGGCATCTGCGGCGCGACCGTCCAGACGAGACCGCCGATCGCGAGATACGTCGTGAAGGCGATCGCCAACGCCGACAGGGTGGCGTGCACACGGAAGTTCATCGCGAGAACTCCCAGTCCAGGACGACGTGAGTCCCGTCCGCCGCCGTGCGCACGCGCGCGCGGCCGCCGACGGCCGCCATGCGCGCCACGATGGAACCACGAATTCCCAGGCGATCATCGGGGATGCTCGCCGGATCGAAGCCGGGACCGCGATCGGTCACCTGCACGCGCAGGCGCTGCCCGTCGGCTCGCAGAGCCACGCGCAGGCCTTCTCCGTGCGCATGGACGATGGCGTTGGAGACGGCCTGCGTGGCGGCCAGCACGACGGCGCGCGCGACGCGCCCGGGAACGAGCGGAGCGGCCGCGGCGATGTCGGCGGCGACGGGCACGTCCGCATCGAGATCGGCCACCACCCGGCGAAGGGCGGCCGCAATCGCCGCCACGGCGACCGGCTCGTCGGGCCCCTCGCCCGCGTCCTGGTCGGTGTTGGCCAACCGCGTCAAGGCCTCTCTCGCCATCGCTGCCGCCAGCGCCTCCTCCCGCGGGGTGTGCGCCCGCTCGGCCGCGATCAGCGCCGCCAGCACGCTGTCGTGCATGAGCGCGGCGACGGCGACCCGCTCGGTCTCGGCGGCATTGTGGGCGGCGGCGACGGCGTAGGAGGCGACGGCCTCGCTGCGCGCCTGATCGATGCCGACCGCCACACCCCGCAGCAGACGCCCCAGGGTGATCACCACCGCCGCGAGGATCGCGGCGAACACCGCATCGCGCACGACATCGACGACGTCCGCGGGGGCGCCACCGAGTTGGGTCAGCCGGGCGATCGCGTACAGGATCGGGATGACCGCCGCCCACGCGATCTGCAGGGGAAGTCCGAAGGCCAGCACGGCCGCAGAGGTGCCCACGTTCAGCAGGTACCAGATCCAGGGGGCGCCGTCCGCGGCATCCGCGCGCGCGTGGGTGACGAGCGGCCAGCACAGCAGGACGATCGGGAAGACGACGGCGAAGATTCCTGCCGCGGTGCGAACACCGACCCCGGCGACGGATGCCGCGACCATCATCGCGAGCGGGATGAAGACGGCCAGCAGAAGCGGCAGATGCGTCGGCGGCGCCTCCTGGCGCGAGCCCAGCGCGTTGAGGAAGGCCTGCGTGCCCAGCACCGCGCACCCCAGGGCGACGACCGTGCGGATGATCCGCTCGACCCGCGCCTGCGTGAACCGCTCCGCACCCGCGGCGATGTCGCCCAGGGGACGGCGAACCGCCGGGTCGACGGCGATCGGCAGGGGCTCAGTCGTCACCGCGGGTCGCTCCGGCGTGGCCGGGCATGAGACCGTCCTCCATCGCACGGCGGAGCAGATCGACCTTCGTGGGGGCGGGACGACCGACCTCGACGTACTTCGTGCGCACGCGCGTGATGTTCTCCTTCGCCGTGGAATAGGCGATGCCGAGCCGGTCGGCGACCGCCTTCAACGGCAGGCCGGCGGCATACAGTCGCAGCACGTCGCGCTCGCGGTTGGACAGCTGTGCATCGGCGAAAGCGCGGTCGCCGTCGACGGCACTGGCCCATTCGACGTTGTCCAGGGCTTCACCGCGCGCCACCGTGCGGATGGCGGCGATGACGTCGTCGATGCGCGAGGCCTTGCTGATCACACCGGCCGCTCCGGCCGCCAGAGCCTCGCGGACGGCGGCGGGGCGATCGGCGACACTGTGGATGAGCACCGGCGAGCCGTCGGCGACGATGCTGCTGACGTTCTCGGTGACCGTGGTGCCGTCGCCGAGCGTGAGGTCGAGCACCACGATGTCGACCGGCGCCGCCCCCGACCGCTGACGCCACTCGAGGTAGGCGCGCACGCTGCTGCCCGAGAAGACGACCTCCTTGGTCACGGCTCGCGCGCACGCCGCCTCGAGCCCGAGGCGCACGGACTCGTGGTCATCGATGAGGGCGACGCGGGTCATGACGTCAGCCTAACGACGACGCGAGAACGCCCACATCCGACGAAGGAGTGAGGTTCGTGCGCTTGCCGCGTCACGGCTCGCGCTGCAGCAGCGCCACGGCTTCCACGTGATGGGAGTGCGGGAAGAGGTCGAACGCTTCGATGCGGCGAACGCCATAGCCGCGCTCACGGAACGCGCCGATGTCTCGAGCGAGGGCCACCGGATCGCACGCCACATAGACGACGGATGCCGGGGCGAGCGCCGCAACCGCGTCGACGACCTCACGCCCCTGCCCCGCCCGCGGCGGATCGAGCAGAGTGACCCC
>NZ_BADB01000325.1:0-2080 GCF_000333415.1 Microbacterium sp. B24
CGGCGCGCGGCCTGGAGCTGCCGGTGTACTGGGGCAACCGCAACTGGATGCCGTACGTCGCCGACGCCCTGCAGGACGCCCATGACGCCGGCCACCGGCGCCTGCTCGCGATCGCGACCAGCGCGTACAGCTCGTACTCGTCGTGCCGCCAGTACCGCGAAGATCTCGCCGACGCCGTCGAGGCCACCGGCCTGAGCGGTGCCGTCGAGATCGACAAGGTGCGCCAGTTCTTCGACCACCCGGGCTTCGTGACCCCCTTCGCGGAGGGCGTCGCCGAGGGACTCGAGGCCCTCCATGCCCAGGGCTTCGCCGACGACGAGATCGAGATCCTCTTCTCTACCCACTCGATCCCGAACAGCGACGCCGACCGTTCCGGCCCGCCCGAGCGCGGATTCGGCGCCGGCGGCGCCTACGTCGCGCAGCACACGGCCGTCGCCGAGACGATCATGTCGCGGCTGGGCTCCTCATGCGCCTGGCAGCTCGTCTTCCAGAGCCGTTCGGGCCCGCCGCAGGTGCCGTGGCTCGAGCCCGACATCAACGACGCGATGGCCGAGCTGCCCGCCCGTGGTCGCAAGGCCGTGCTCATCGTGCCGCTCGGCTTCGTCAGCGACCACATGGAGGTGCTCTGGGACCTCGACACAGAGGCGATGGAGACGGCCGACGAGCTCGGTCTCACGGCGATCCGCACCCCGACTCCGGGGACGCACCCGGCGTATGTCACGGGACTGGTCGACCTCATGGTCGAGCGGCTGAACGGCACCGCCGCGGCCGACCGCCCGCACGAGACGGACCTCGGACCCTGGTACGACGTCTGCCGTCCCGGATGCTGCGAGAACAAGCGACTCGGCTTCCAGCCGGCACTCGCGGGGATCGCGCCGTGACGGTGACCGACGCCGCCGCACCCGCGCCGCTGCGACTCGGAACCCGAGCGAGTCTGCTGGCCACCACGCAGTCCGGCCACGTCGCCGACGCCCTGCGGGCGGCGACCGGCCGCGAGGTGGAGCTGGTGCCGATCACGACGGCGGGCGACGTGCTCACCGGACCCCTCGCGCAGCTGGGTGGTACCGGCGTGTTCGTCGCGGCGCTGCGTGAGGCGTTGCTGCGCGACGAGTGCGACCTCGTGGTGCACTCGATGAAAGACCTTCCCACGGCCGACGTCGCCGGCCTCGCGATCGGTGCCGTTCCGCCGCGGGCCCCTGTGGCGGATGTGCTGTGCGCGCGCGGAGGCCTCACGCTCGAGGCGCTGCCGCACGGCGCCGTGGTCGGCAGCGGATCACCCCGGCGGGTCGCCCAGCTGCTGCGGCGCCGGCCCGATCTGCAGGTGCGCGGCATCCGCGGCAACGTCGACACCCGACTGCGCAAGGTCGACGAGGGGGAGTACGACGCGATCGTGCTGGCCGAGGCGGGGCTGACCCGGATCGGACGCACCGACCGGATCACCGACCGCTTCGACGCCGACGGCTGGCCCACCTCCGCCGGCCAGGGCGCGCTCGCGGTCGAGGTGCGCACGGGTTCCCCGGTCGCCGCGCAGATCGCCGCGATCACGGATGCGGATGCCGAGATCACCGCGCTGTGGGAGCGTGCCGTGCTGCGGATGCTGGAGGCCGGATGTGCCGCGCCGGTGGGCATCTCCGCGCGGCGCGCGCACGACGCCGTCACGCTGGTCGCCGAGGTGTACGCCCTCGACGGTGCGCGCACCGTCCGCGTCGGGCACTGTGCGGACCCTGCCGACCTCACGACGGCGGACGGACGCGACGCGGCCGCGGCCGTCGTCGTCGCCGCCTTGATGGAGGCCGGGGCCGCCGATCTCGCCGACCTCGGTCCACGCCCCGAGGGGGAGCCCCGGTGACGGCCCTCGCCGGCGCCCGCGTCCTCGTACCGCGCGGCGGCGCATGGGGCGAGCGCGTGGCCGGCGAGCTCTCGCGTCGTGGCGCCCACCCCGTGATCGCGCCGCTCATCCGCACCGCCCCGCCGCGCGACACCACCGCGCGCGACGCCGCCTTCCGGCGGCTTGCCGACGGCGATTACGAGTGGCTGTTAGTCACGAGCGCCGCCAGCGTCGAGCAGATCGCCTCTTCCG
>NZ_BADB01000324.1:0-3102 GCF_000333415.1 Microbacterium sp. B24
TCGTCGGGGTGGAGTCGAGATCGCCGCCGGCCGCGGCCCGGTCTTCCGCAACCCCGTGCGCACCGCCGCCGAGATCGCCGCGCTCGTGCGGATCGATCCGGCACTCGTTGAGGAGCGCGGCGAGGCGGTCGTCGAGGCCGTCCAGCGCACGGTCGCCATGCTGGCGGAGGAGGGCGAGCAGCGCGGCGAGCCGCTGCCGCTCATCGGTTTCGCGGGCGCGCCGTTCACCCTCGCCGCCTATCTCGTGGAAGGCGGCCCGTCGAAAGACCACCTCGGCGCCCGCAGCCTCATCCACTCCGACCCCGCGGCCTGGGCGGACCTCACGGCCTGGCTCGCGGAGGTGACCGGGCGCTTCCTCGCCCTGCAGGTGCGTGCCGGCGCGAGCGCCGCGCAGCTGTTCGACTCGTGGGCCGGAGCGCTTGCTCCCGCCGACTACCGGCGCGCCGTGCTGCCGGCATCCGCGGCCGCCCTGGAGCCCGTTCGCGCGCTGCGCGGCGAAGGTCTCGATGTTCCCCTGATCCACTTCGGTGTCGGCACCGGCGAGATCCTCGCCGACATGGCTTCGATCGGCGTCGATGCGATCGGCGTCGACTATCGCGTCGACCTCGATGACGCCGTGACCCGCATCGGCCGCGATCTCACGGTGCAGGGCAACCTCGATCCCGCGCTGCTGTTCGCCCCCGAGGATGTGCGTCGCCGGGCGGCCCACGCCGCCCTCGCCTCGGGGCTGGCGGCGCGAGCACATGTCTTCAACCTCGGCCACGGTGTGCCGATGAACACCGACCCCACCGTGCTCACCGATCTGGTGCGCACCGTTCACGACTGGCGCGCACCCGCGGAGTCCGCGCGGTGACCACCTCTCGCACGAGCGCGCCGGCAGCCGCGACCGGCGCCGATGTCGTCGTCGTCGGCGCCGGCATGGGCGGGCTCGTCGTGGCACACGAGCTGGCGCGTGCCGGACGTGACGTGGTCGTGGTCGACGCGGCGGAGGAGGTGGGCGGGCTGCTGCGCCGCGGCACGCTCGCGGGGGTCGACATCGATCTCGGCGCGGAGTCGTTCGCGACACGCACCGATGCCGTGGCGACGCTCGTCGCGGATGCCGGGCTCGATCTCGAACTGGTCGCGCCCCGGCCCCAGGGGGCCTGGCTCGCCGTCGCGACGGATGACGGCGTGCGGCGGGCTCGCCTGCCGCGGCGGACCGTGCTCGGCATCCCGGCCGACCCGGAGGCCGACGACGTCGTCGCGATCATCGGCCCCGACGGCGCCGCGCGTGCGCGCGACGAGCGCCGCGTGCCCGTCGCCGCCGACGCGGAGCCGTCGCTGTACGACCTGGTCGCCGAACGTCTCGGTGTCCGCGTCGCCGATCGGCTCGTCGACACGCTCTGCCGGAGCGTCTACTCGCGACCCGCCGCCGAGGCCCGCTTGTCGCAGCTGCACCCCGGTCTGTGGCGCGAGTTCGTCGCGCGCGGATCGCTTCTCGAGGCTGCAGACGCGATCGCGACCGGTCAGCGTGCCGGCGCCGCCGTCGGCGGCATCGCAGGGGGCATGTGGCGCCTGCCGACGGCGCTCGCTGAGGCCGCGGCGTCGCGTGGCGCTCAGATCCGCACGGGTGTCGCTGTGCATGCCGTGCGCGCCGAGGCCGACGCGCTCGTGGTCGAGACGGCGAGCGGGTCACTCTCGGCGCGTCACGTCGTGATCGCGACGGGCACCGCGGAGGCGGCGCGCCTTCTGGCGGGTGCGGGCGTTTCGACGCGCGCCCCGGCGGCGGCGGTCCGCCTCGTCGCGGCGGCCATCGCCCACCCCGCCCTCGCCGCCGAACCCGTCGGCTCGGGCGTGATCGTCGACGCCGCGCTGCCGACGGCGGCCAAGGCCCTCACGCACATCACCGCCAAGTGGGACTGGGCGCGCGCCGCGACGCCAGACGGCATCCACCTCGTGCGCCTCTCCGCTCGCGACGCCGCCGCCGGTACTCTCGCCACGGCCGACGAGGTCGCGCGCGAGGTGTCGATCCTCACCGGCGTCGAGGTGGCCGCGGCCGACGTCGTCGACCTGGTCGTGCAGGAGTGGACGGATGCCGTCGTCGGCGCCGCCGCGCCCGACGACCTGCCCGCGGGCATCCACCTGGCCGGGGCCGCCGTGGCCGGCACGGGCCTCGCCTCCGTCATTCCGCACGCCCGCGATCTCGCCGCACGTCTCGACAGCGCGCTCGCGGCATCCCCGCCGTCGTCCTTCCTGCACACCCACCCGGTTTCCTAGGAGCACCGTATGACCGAACAGATCCCGCTCGGATACACCCTCTTCGCCGTCCTGGCCGGACCCCGCCCTCGGGTGGCCCCCGACGCGGCGGCGGTCGCCGAGCTGTCCGCCGCCATCGACGCGGTCACGGCCGGCGGTGTCAGCGTTCGCGGCCTGTACGACGTCACCGGCATGCGCGGCGAGGCCGATCTCATGATCTGGCTGCACACGACGCCGGGCGCGGTCGATGACCCTGCCGTGCTCCAGAAGGCACTGCGCACCCTGCGGCGCACCGGCATGCTGCAGGCGTACACGGCCGTCTGGACAGCGATGGGGGTGCACCGTGAGGCCGAGTTCAACAAGCGTCACGTTCCCGGGTACCTTCGCGGCGAGAGCGCCCGCGGCTGGCTGTGCCTGTACCCGTTCGTGCGCAGCTACGAGTGGTACCTGCTGCCCGAGGAGGAGCGCGCCGGCATGCTCGCCGAGCACGGCCGCAAGGGCGCCCGCTACACGGAGGTCGTCGCCAACACCGTCTCGACCTTCGGACTCAGCGACTACGAATGGCTCCTGCCGCTGGAGAGCGACGACCCGATCCACCTCGTCGACATGATGCGCGACCTGCGCGCGACCGATGCGCGCCGTCACGTGCGCGAAGAGGTGCCCTTCTACACGGGCCGCCGGCTCGAGCTCGACGAGCTGGCGGAGGTGCTGAGCTGATGGCCGAGAACATCGCTCCCCGCTCCGCCGAGTTCCGTCCCAAGCCTCCGCGCGCGAGCGCCGCTCCGGTGTGCGGCGAGGGGTGCCGCGTGCCGGCCGCCACGTCGGCGACCTGCGGACTCTAGAGGATCCCCGGGACCGAGCTCGAAT
>NZ_BADB01000323.1:0-6688 GCF_000333415.1 Microbacterium sp. B24
ATTCGACTCGGTCCCGGGGATCCTCTAGAGTCATCTGCGTGCGGAACTGCTTCTCGCTGGCCTCGGTGACCTCGGCACGGTGCTCGTCGTCCTCCAGGCGGCCCTCGCCCTCGAGGTGCGTGTGCACCTCGTCCTCGACCAGCTGCGCCGGCACCGGGATCTCGACCTTGGCGAGCAGCGCCTCGATGAGCTTGTCGCGCGCCGCAGCGCCCTGGAGGTACACCGACTGCTCCGAGACACGCTCGGCGAGGCTCTCGCGCAGCTCTGCGATGGTGTCGAACTCGCTGGCCATCTGCGCGAAGTCGTCGTCGGCCTCGGGCAGCTCGCGCTCCTTGACGGCGGTGACGGTCACCGAGACCTCCGCCTCCTGGCCGGCGTGGTCGCCGCCGACGAGGGAGCTGCGGAACGTCGTGTCCTCACCGGCGGTGAGCGACTCGACGGCCTCGTCGATGCCCTCGAGCAGCTCGCCCGAGCCGACCTCGTATGACACGCCCTCTGCGCGGTCGATCTCCGCGCCGTCGATCGTTGCGACGAGGTTCAGCTCGACGAAGTCGCCCTTGGCTGCGGGACGGTCGACGGTCACCAGCGTGCCGAAGCGGCCGCGCAGGCGGTCGAGCTCCGCATCGACCGCGGCCGCGTCGGTCTCGACGGCGTCGATCTCGACGGTGACGTCGTCGAGGGCCGGCAGATCGAACTCGGGACGCACGTCCACCTCGACCTCGACCTTGAGGTCACCGGAGAAGTCCTTGTCGCTGGGCCATTCGATGACCTCGGCCGACGGACGGCCGACGATGCGCACCTCGTTGGCGGTGACGGCTTCGCGGTAGAAGGCATCCAGTCCCTCGCTGACCGCGTGCTCGATGACGGCACCACGGCCGACGCGCTGGTCGATGATCGGGGCGGGAACCTTGCCCTTGCGGAAACCGGGGATCTGGATGTCCTGGGCGATGTGCTCGTACGCGTGCGAGATGCTCGGCTTGAGCTCGTCCGGGGTGACCGTGATGTGCAGCTTGACCCGCGTGGGGCTGAGCTTCTCGACGGTGCTGGTGACCATGCCTGTGTTCTCCTCGTGTCCGGACGCACACGTGCGCGTCCGTGGTTTCTTAGGTCTGGGGGTCGTTCGTGTCGGGGCGACAGGATTTGAACCTGCGGCCTCCCGCTCCCAAAGCGGGCGCTCTACCAAGCTGAGCTACGCCCCGGGCGCGCACTCACCTTTTCAGGTCGCGTGCGCCGAATAACGGCCGTTGGTCAGTCTAGCCGACAAGACCTTGTAGACTCTTCGGGATGCCGCTCGCAAGCGGCCTCGGGGATGTAGCTCAATGGTAGAGCCTCAGTCTTCCAAACTGATGGTGCGGGTTCGATTCCCGTCATCCCCTCCACATGAGCATCGAGGGGCCTGCGACAAGATCACGGGCGTGGCAAGATCAGCGCCCGTCGGATGCCGTCGCGTGCGCGGTCGAGTGCGCCCGATAGATCTGGGCGTTGCGGAGGATGCCGGCCTTCTCTTCGGCGGTGAGCTCGCGGCGCACCTTGGCGGGGACACCGGCCACAAGCGATCCATCCGGAATGACGGTCCCCTCCAGCACCACCGCTCCCCCGGCGATGAGGCATCCCGAACCGATGACCGCGCCAGAGAGAACCACGCTGCCCATCCCGATCAGTGAGCCGTCGCCGATCGTGCATCCGTGGACGACCGCGTTGTGACCGACCGACACGTTCCGCCCGATGATCACGGGGTGATCGGCATCCACGTGCACCGAGACGTTGTCCTGCAGGTTGCTTCCGGCTCCCAGAGCGATCGACGCGCTGTCGCCGCGCACGACGGCGTTGTACCAGACACTCGCGCCCTCTTCGAGAGTGACGTCACCGACGACACGCGCGCCCGAAGCGACGAACGCGGTCTCGTGCAGCACCGGCCGACCGGCAGGGATGGACAGAATCGAGGCGTCTTCGGCGATCGTCATGAGGCAAACGATAGTCTCCGTATCAAATTCACGGCCCGTTCGTAAAGCCAGCCTTCTCTTCCTTGCGGATGCGAGGCGCTCGCTAGCGTTGTCATCAACGTGGGAGACCCACGACGAATGGAGACGAGATCATGACCAAGACGCAGAACATTTCCATGACCGCTGCCGGCCCCGAGGCGGCCGCCGGCACCGCCCAGTTCCTGACGCCCGTGGTTCTCGGACTGCAGGCTCTCGCCGTCAACGGCAAGCAGGCGCACTGGAACGTGCGCGGCGCGAACTTCATCGCGATCCATGAGCTGCTCGACCAGGTCGTCAGCAACGCCCAGGGCTTCGCCGACCTGGCCGCCGAGCGCATCGTCGCCCTCGGCCTGCCTCTCGACGCGCGCGTGTCCACCGTCGCGGAGAAGACCGGAGCGACCGCGGTTCCCGCGGGCTTCGCGCAGTGGCAGGACGAGATCGTCGCCATCGTCTCGGACATGGATGCCGTCATCGCCGACGTGCAGGCCGCGATCGACGGCCTCGATGAGACCGACCTCACCAGCCAGGACGTCGCGATCGCGATCAAGGCCGGCCTCGAGAAGGACCGTTGGTTCCTCTCGGCTCACCTCGCCGCGTAACGACAGCTCGCCACGAACGCCCCGGGATCGGATCCCGGGGCGTTCGTCGTTTCTCGGGTTCACCCCACGTGTGTGAGGCGGCCTTCGATCATGGTCGCGTGTGCGCGCGTCCCGCGCAGATCCGCCTCCGCGGCTGTCAGCGGGTCGCGGTCGACGATCACGAGGTCGGCGACGTCGCCGGGAAACAGCGCCGAGCCGGTGTGCGAGCCGCCCTCCGTGGACGCGGCGAGGGCGGTGGCGGCATCCACTCCCTCGTCCGGGCGCCAGGCCGGGCGGCCATCGCGCGTGCGGAACACGGCGGCCGCCATCGCGGCCCAGGGGTCGAGGGCAGCGACCGGCGCGTCGGATCCGAACAGAAGGTTCGCCCCTGTGGCGGCGAGCGAGCGCAGCGCGTACGGCACACTCGTCTGTGTCGCCCAGATCGTGTCGGTCATGTCGCGGTCATCGATCGCATGCTCGGGTTGGACGCTCGCGCCGACGCCGAGCCTCCCGAAGCGCGGGATATCCGCATGCGCGACCAACTGCGCGTGTTCGATCGTCCCCGCCGCTCCCGTACCGGCGAAGGCGTCGAGAGCGTGCGAGTTCGCGACGTCGCCGATGGCGTGGACGGCACAGGCCAGGCCTCCCCCGGTGGCGCGCGTCATCAGGTCGACGAGCACCTCCGGCGTCACGGTCAGCACGCCGTGGTTGCGCGGATCGTCGGGGTAGGCGTGCGAGCACGCCGCCGTCCGGGTGCCGAGCGACCCGTCGGTGATGATCTTGAGCGGACCGACCCGCACAAGTCCCGCGGCGTCCAGGGCGTCGCCCGACGCCAGTCCTTCCGACAGAGCGCGATCGAGCTGCGGTGGATAGATGCCGAAGCGCACGCGGGTCGTGTCGAAGCCGGCGGACAGGCGACGCCGCCACGCGTCGGCGTTCCACGCCATGTCGAGATCGACGATGCCCACGACCCCGCGAGCTGCAGCCGCGCTCAGCGCGTCGCCGACAAGGCGATCGCCCTCCAGAGGATCGGCGGCGTTGAGCCTGCGCGAGATCTCGAAGGCGGGCTCTTCGCGGAGAACGCCGCTGTCGTCGGGCGCGAACCCTTCACGACGCAACGCCGCCGTGTTGAGCCACACGCTGTGCACATCGGCGTTGATGAGGTACGTCGGAACGTCGCCGGTCGCTGCATCCAGGGTCGCGAGTGACATCTCGTCGGGCCACAGTGCGTCACGGAAGCCCGTTCCGACCCGGCGACCGTCGGCCAACGGTGCGGTGCGGCCCATGATCGCTGCAGCCTCTGCGGCCGATCTGACTCCGCCCAGCGCCACGCGCTGCGCGACGAGCGCCCACTGGACGGTGTGCACGTGGTGGTCCCAGAGTCCCGGGATCACCCAGCCGCCATCCGCGTCGAGCACCTCGCCGCGTCGGGGAAGCGCGCGCGACGGGGCGATGTCGACGATCCGCCCCTGGGCGAGGTGGATGTCGACCGGGTCGTCACCGAACGGGTCGAGACGCTCCGCACCCGTCAGGCGGGCATCGGCGATCACGTCGACGGTCGCGCCTCGCGGCGGCATCCCGTTCACAACTCCTCCTCAGGACGTGGCGACGGCGCCGGCGACGGGTGCCCCGGCCCGTTCAGGCGGAGTTGCGCACCACGCGCGGCCCGGAGGGCCTCGTGCGCGCGGCGCATCTCCCCGGCCAGGCGCGGGTCGGCGTAGGGACTGCCGGCTTCCAACTGTTCGACGATCTCGTCGACGGTCTCGTCTGGTCGGTTCTGACTCAGCTTGCGCTTGGCCACCACCTTCGTGGGCGTCAGGCGGAAGCCGACCGTGCCCCGTTCCAGTCGGCGGATGAAGTCTTCGTCGTTGGGCGGCTGCCACATCAGCCGCGGCTGGGGCAGTGCGCTCTCGAAGCGTGCCACCAGCCGCTCCAGCACACGGAGATTCTCGTCCGGGGTGAGGATCTCGGGGATGCCGGACAGGTGCACGGCGACGTAGTTCCAGGTCGGGACGTTCGGCCCCGGCAGGTACCACTGCGGCGAGATGTACCCGTGCGGCCCCTGGGCGATCACCAGCAGTTCGTGCTGTCCCAGGCCGTGGATCGCATCGTCCGGCTTGCCGACGTGACCGACGACCGTGAGGTCGTCGTGGTCGTCGTCCAGGAGCACGGCGTAATGCGAGGCGACCAGACCATCGGGGCCGTGGCTCACGAGCGTCATCCAGGGGTTCTCGTCGAGGATGCGACGCAGCTCCGCGACGTCGGTCACGGTGAAGCTCGGGTTCTGTCTCATCGATGCCTCACTTCTGGCAGTTCGGGCACCAGTAGAGCTTTCGGGCGGCCATCTCCTCGAGCACGATCTCGGTGCCGCAGACGCGACAGGGCAGCCCGGCGCGGTGGTACACCCAGTGCCGATCATCGCGACTCGCCATCGCGCGCCGGTAGGCCTCGGGATCGAGGTCGTCCATGGTCATCATCTGACCCGTCTCGACTCCGATCACGAGCAGGCGCGTCCAATCGCGCCAGAGCTGTCGGACGAGCTCTTCGGGAACCATTTTTCCGGGCGTGTGCGGGTCGAGCAGTGCGCGGTACAGCAGCTCGGCGCGGTAGACGTTTCCGATGCCGCTGACGACGGACTGGTCCATGAGCAGAAGGCCGATCGGCGTCGCCTTGCGGCGGACGGCCGCGACGAAGCGCTCCTCCCCCTCGGCGAGATCATCGACCAGAGGGTCGGGTCCGAGCTTCGCGATCGTCGCCTGCACCTCGTCCGGCGCCTGCAGCTCGCAGGCGGTGGGGCCTCGGAGGTCCGCGGAGGTGACGGCGGTGAGCAGGCGCAGCCGAACCTGTCCGACGATCGGCGGAGGCCACGCGGTCTCGTCGGCGCCGTCGAGGCCGCGTGTCTGCTCGCTCATCCGGACGTGCACGCGAGCCTTGCGCGGTGCGCCGATCGAGCTCAGCGAGTTCTCGCCGGCGGCGTCGTAGACGGCACCGAGGTCGGTTCCCCGTTGATTGGTCTGTCCCATGCGGCCGTTGGCCGAGGCGATGGTGGGGTCGATCTCGATCTCGCCCGCGAAGTCCCACGCGCCGTACATGCCGAGGTGCACACGCAGCCAGACGTCGCCGTCGAAGGCGAGGAACATCTGCTTGCCGACGGCGCGCACCTCCAGGGCTTCACGGCCGTCGATGACCGCGGCGCCCTCGGCGAAGCGGCCCTGCGGACTGGATGCCGAGACCTCTCGTCCGACGAAGTTCCGATCGAACTGGCGCGCGATGCGGTGTACGGAGTGACCTTCGGGCATCAGCCGGCTTCGGGATCCATCGCGTCGACGGACTCGCCACCGGCCGGCGCCGACGTCCCCGCCCGCGGGTCGGGAACCAGAGTGCCGTCCGTCTCGAATGCGGCCAGCTGAGCGATGCGGCGCGCGTGGCGCTCCTCACCCGAGAACGGTGTCGCGATGAAGCGGTCGATGAAGGCGATCGCCTCATCGACGGTGTGCTGGCGCGCGCCGATGGATATCACGTTGGCATCGTTGTGCTCCCGCGCCAGTTCGGCCGTGGCGATGCTCCACACGAGCGCCGCCCGGATGCCGCGTACCTTGTTGGCGGCGATCTGCTCGCCGTTGCCCGACCCACCGAAGACGACGCCCAGCGTCTCGATCCCGGCGGCCTGGTCGCGGACGACGGCCTGGGCGGCACGGATGCAGAAGGCGGGGTAGTCGTCGAGCGGGTCGTACTCGATCGGGCCGTGGTCCACGACGTCGTGGCCCTGCTCCGCGAGGTGGTGCTGCAGCTGCGTCGAGAACTCGAGCCCCGCATGATCGGTGGCGATGTGGATGCGCATGCCCCCATCCTAGGGAGCGCTCGGCGTCACTGCGGCGTCGCTGCGACGTCACTGTGGCGCCGCAGCACGTGTCGATATGATGGATTGATCATGCCATTCACCCAGAGTCAGCGTCCCCTCTACGAGGTCAAGGCGAACCTCTTCAAAGGCCTCGCGCACCCCTTCCGCATTCGCCTTCTCGAACTGCTCGCCGGGGCCGAGGAGGTGCGCGTCGCGGACCTCCAGGCGGAGACCGGGCTGGAGGCGTCCCACTTGTCGCAGCACCTCTCCGTGCTGCGCCGTCACCG
>NZ_BADB01000322.1:0-2817 GCF_000333415.1 Microbacterium sp. B24
AACAGTGCCTCTCGTACTGCGTCGGCGATGCGATCCCCTCGGCCAGGGCTGCTCGACCGGCCGCGGTGAGGGGTGTGCTCGATGCGCCGACCCCGCCCCGCCGTCCGCTCGATCAACCCAAGGCCGAGCAGGCGATTGGCGAGGGTGCCGAAGGCCTGATCGCTCTGGAAAGTGGCTGACGCCAGCGTGTGCCCGGTCGCTCCCGGCATCCGATCGATCGCGCGCAGCGCGTCCCATTGCACGAGCGTCACACCGGCGTCGCGCAGTGCAGCGTCCAGTGCCCGATGGTTGCGATACTGCGCGCGCTTGATCGCCTGCCCCAGCAGTTCGAGATTCGTTGCCACGGTGCTACCGTATCAACATTCGTAGATAAACATATTGATAAGGGAATGATCGTGACACCCAGACATCTCACGCGCACCGCACTCGTTCTGCACGGCGGCGGTGGTCCCGCAACCGTGGCGCCGATCGTCGCCCACCTGGGCACATCGATGCGTGTGATCGCGCCCACACATCCGGGTTGGGACGGGACGGCCCGCACCGACGAAATCGCATCGATCGCCGATCTTGCGAAGGTCTACCTCGCAGGCCTGCGCGCCGACGACGAGCGCGACGTCGTCGTCGTCGGTTCGTCGATCGGCGGGTGGATCGCGCTCGAGATGGCTGTGCAGGCAGCCGGCGACCCACAGGATGGTGGAACGGTCGGCGCGATCATCAGTATCGACGGGACCGGCCTCGTTATCGAGGGCGAGCCGGGCGCAGACTTCTTCGCGCTCGACGCGCGCGGCCTCGCGGAAGCGGCGTGGCACGACCCCGAGCGCGGATACCGAAACCCGGCGACGATGTCGGAAGCGAAGCGTGCCGTGCAGCAGTCCAACCGGCAGGCGATGGCGGCGCTGACCGGCCCCACGATGAGCGACGCGACCCTGCTCGAGCGCGTGGGCGCGATCGAGGTCCCGACCCTGCTCCTGTATGGCGCGAGCGATCGGATCGTCACACCGGCCTACGGTCGCGCAGTCGCGGCGGCGATCGGCGACGCATCGTTCGCAGAGATCCCGGCCGCAGGGCACCTCCCTCACCTCGAGGAGGCTGCGGCGACGTGGGCGATCATCGACGCCTTCCTCGCGGCACCGGGGAGTTTGCCGTGACGACTCCGTGCGTGACGCGCACCGCGCAGGGGCCACTCGCTGCCAGCGCGATCCACTCCAGCGAGATGTGACTAGGCTGATCCAGGATGCGTTGTCGACGCTGCACAAAGCCGCGCGTATCAGAAGCCCCGTCCCTGGCATGATCTGCCAGACGAAGAAAGGTGTCTCGTGACGGTCAACGATCAGGATCCGTACTCCCAGGGCCCGCAGGACAGCGACCCCGAAGAGACGCACGAGTGGCAGGAATCGCTCCAGCAGCTCGTCGACAGCAAGGGCGCCGGGCGTGGCCGCGAGATCATGCTCAGCCTGCTCAACAAGTCGCACGAGCTGCAGCTGAACGTTCCCCAGGTGCCGACGACCGACTACATCAACACGATCGCCCCGGAGAACGAGCCCGAGTTCCCGGGTGATGAGGAGCTCGAGCGCCGGTATCGCCGGTGGATCCGCTGGAACGCTGCACTGACCGTGCATCGCGCGCAGCGTCCGGGCATCGGCGTCGGAGGTCACATCTCCACCTACGCGTCGTCCGCCTCGCTGTACGAAGTCGGCTTCAACCACTTCTTCCGTGGTCTCGACGACCCCAACGGTGGAGACCAGATCTTCATCCAGGGGCACGCTTCCCCCGGCATCTACGCCCGTTCGTTCCTCGAGGGACGGCTGTCGGCCGATCAGCTCGACGGCTTCCGGCAGGAGAAGTCGAAGGCACCGGACGGCATCCCCTCCTACCCGCACCCGCGTCTCATGCCGGAGTACTGGCAGTTCCCGACCGTGTCGATGGGCCTCGGTCCCATCAACGCCATCTACCAGGCGATGACCAACAAGTACCTGACCAACCGAGGGATCAAGGACCTCTCCAACTCCCGCGTCTGGGCGTTCCTCGGCGATGGAGAGATGGACGAGGTCGAGAGCCGCGGACAGCTCCAGGTCGCCGCCAACGAGGGCCTCGACAATCTCACGTTCGTCGTGAACTGCAACCTGCAGCGCCTCGACGGCCCCGTGCGCGGCAACGGCAAGATCATCCAGGAACTCGAAGCGTTCTTCCGCGGTGCGGGCTGGAACGTCATCAAGGTCGTCTGGGGCCGCGGCTGGGACGAGCTGCTGCAGGTCGACACCGACGGCGCCCTCGTGCGCCTGATGAACACCACCCCGGACGGTGACTTCCAGACGTATCGCGCCGAGGACGGAAAGTTCATCCGCGACCACTTCTTCGGTCGCGACGAGCGCACCGCAGCCATGGTCAAGGACTGGTCCGACGAGGACATCTGGGGAAAGCTCCGCCGCGGCGGTCTGGACTACCAGAAGCTCTACGCTGCTTACAAGGCGGCGACCGAGCACAAGGGTCAGCCGACGGTCATCCTCGCCAAGACGATCAAGGGTTACGGCCTGGGTCATCACTTCGAGGGGCGCAACGCGACGCACCAGATGAAGAAGATGACGCTCGACGACCTCAAGCACTTCCGCGACTCGATGCGCATCCCCGTCTCGGACGCTCAGCTGGAGGAGAACCCGTACGCGCCGCCGTACTTCCACCCCGGTATGGAAGACAAGACGATCCAGTACCTGGTGGAGAAACGTCCCGCCCTCGGCGGGTTCCTCCCGGAACGCCGAACCCACCACGTGCCGATCAGCCTCCCCCGACGACAGTGCGTTACCCCCTGCCCCAAAAAGG
>NZ_BADB01000321.1:0-1708 GCF_000333415.1 Microbacterium sp. B24
ACGGCGTCTGGGTCGCCACGGCAACCTCGCGATCCGCCACCTCGGCATCCCGACGGTGACCGTTCCGCTCGGGCTGATGGACGACATCCGGATGCCGGTGGGACTCACGATCGCCGGGCGCTCCGGCGACGATGCCGCCCTGCTGCGGCTCGGGTGCGCGATCGAGACACTGACCGACGAGCGGCCGGTGCCGCCGCGGACTCCCGCCCTCCCGGTATCCACCCCCGCCCCTTCTTCCTCCGAGGATCATTCATGACCGATGCCGCCCGTATGCACGACGTCACCGCCGAGACCCGGCAACCTACCGCGACACGTGGACAGTGCATCCCCGGTGAGGTCGCGCCCCACTAGCATGACCACACCAACCGCGGCGCTGCGAGGGCGCCGTTCGTTCTCGCGGGGAGACGCCATGAGCCTGATGCGCACGAAGTCGATCGAACGGTCCATCGCCGACACCGAAGCGCCGGAGTTCCGGCTCCGCAAGTCGCTGTCAGCCCTCGATCTCACGGTCTTCGGCGTCGGTGTCGTGATCGGCGCCGGCATCTTCACGCTCACCGGTCGCGCCGCCCATGAGGTCGCCGGCCCCGCCGTCGTCGTCAGCTTCGTCATCGCGGCGATCGCGTGCGCCTTGGCGGCGATGTGCTACGCCGAGTTCGCCTCCACGGTGCCCGTCTCGGGATCCGCGTACACGTTCTCCTACGCGTCGCTCGGCGAGCTGTTCGCCTGGATCATCGGGTGGGATCTCATCCTCGAGATGTTCCTCGGTGCGAGCGTCGTGGCTCAGGGCTGGAGCGCTTACCTCGGCGTTCTCCTCGGGCAGCTCGGCATCCCGCTGCCCGCCGCGATCGGCTACGGGGGTGCGGTCGATGTGATGGCGATCGTCCTCGTCGTCGTGCTCGGTGCCCTCATGACACTCGGCATCCGCGAATCGATGCGCGTGAACCTCGTGCTGGTCGGGGTGAAGCTCTTCATCGTGTTGTTCGTGATCGTCGCGGGGATCATGTTCGTCAACCCCGCGAACTACTCGCCGTTCATCCCGGATGCCGCGCCGCGCGAGGCCGCGACGGGCCTCATGCAGCCGCTGCTGCAGTTCATCTCCGGCTCGGCGCCCATGGCGTTCGGCGTCGGCGGCATCTTCGCCGGAGCCGCGCTCGTGTTCTTCGCGTACATCGGGTTCGATGTGGTCGCCACCACGGCGGAGGAGACCAAGAACCCGCAGCGGGACCTTCCCATCGGCATCATCGCGTCTCTTGCGATCTGCACGCTGCTGTACTGCGCGGTGGCGCTCGTCGTGACGGGCATGGTGCGCTTCGACGAGCTCGACCCGGCCGCGGCGCTCGCGAACGCCTTCGCTTTCCATGGGCAGACCTGGATGGCGACGGTGATCTCGGCCGGAGCCGTCGCCGGTCTGACGACCGTCGTGCTCACGTTGCTCATCGGTGCGACCCGCATCATCTTCGCAATGTCGCGCGACGGCCTGCTCCCCCAGCAGCTCGCGAAGGTGCACCCGACGCGGCGCACACCATGGGTCATCTCGATCATCGTCACCGTGGTCGTCGCACTCGTGGCCGGGCTCACCCCCGTCGGAGTCCTCGAGGAGATGGTCAACATCGGAACGCTGTCGGCGTTCGTGCTCGTCTCGGTCGGAGTGGTCGTGCTGCGCCGCACCGGCCGGATCTGAAGCGAGGCTTCCGCGTGCCCTGGAGCC
>NZ_BADB01000320.1:0-1935 GCF_000333415.1 Microbacterium sp. B24
GACGTGGCCGGGTGAGTGCACGCCGACGGGCATCGCCTCGCTGTGCCCGAACGACGCGAGCGAGCGGTGGTAGAGATCGACGTAGGGGCGGAAGCGATCGGCCGAGCCGCCGATGATGGCCAGCATGAGTCCGTAGCCGTAGCGGGCCGTGCGCGCGACCGACTCGGGCGAGCCACCGACTCCTACCCACGCGCGAATGCCGTTCTCCGTCTTCGGAAAGACGTCGGCGTTGTTCAGTGCTGCCCGCGTCGTGCCCTGCCAGGTCACGGGCTTCTCGGTGAGCAGCTGCGAGAAGAGGTCGAGCTTCTCCTCGAAGAGCACCTCGTAGTCGCCGAGGTCGTAGCCGAACAGCGGGAAGGACTCGATGAACGAACCGCGACCGAGGATCACCTCGGCGCGCCCCGCGGACAGCGCGTCCAGCGTCGCGAAGCGCTCGTACACGCGCACCGGGTCGTCGCTGGAGAGCACGGTGACAGCCGTACCGAGATGAATCTTCTCGGTACGGGCTGCCGCCGCAGCCAGCACCAGTTCCGGACTGGACACCGCGAATTCGTGGCGGTGGTGCTCCCCTACCCCGAAGAAGGAGAGCCCCACCTGGTCGGCGAGCACCGCCTGATCCACGATGTCGCGGATCGTCTGAGCGTCGCTCAGGCGCTCGCCGTCCTCGCCCACGGTGACGTCGCCGAAGGTGTCCAGTCCCAGTTCTACATTCATACGAATGAGAACCCTCCCTGTGCCGTGATCATTCCGTGCGCGGTGTGGTCGTGCTCAGCCCTGTGCGAGGGCCATGCGCAGCGTATCGAGACCGACCCCACCGAGACGCAGCGCGCGCATGTGGAAGCGCTTGATGTCGAAGTCGGCGCCCTCGCGATCGGCGGTCTCTTCGCGGATCTGTTCCCAGATGCGCTGGCCGACCTTGTAGGACGGTGCCTGCCCCGGCCAGCCGAGGTAGCGGTTGACCTCGAACTGGATGAACTCGTCCGACATGTTGACGTTTCGACGCATGAACTCAAGGGCGAAGTCGGCGTCCCAGATGCCCTCGCCGTCGGGACGAGGCTTGCCCAGGTGCACGCCGATGTCGAGCACGACGCGGGCGGCCCGCATCCGCTGGCCGTCCAGCATGCCGAGCCGGTCGGCCGGGTCGTCGAGGTAGCCGAGCTGCTCCATCAAGCGCTCGGCGTAAAGGGCCCAGCCCTCCGCGTGTCCGCTGGAGCCGGCAAGCAGACGCCGCCACGAGTTGAGTTCCGCGCGGTTGTAGACCGCCTGGGCGATCTGCAGGTGGTGGCCGGGAACGCCCTCGTGGTACACCGTGGTGAGCTCGCGCCACGTGTCGAACGAGTCGACGCCCTCAGGCACCGACCACCACATCCGGCCGGGACGCGAGAAGTCGTCGGTCGGTCCGGTGTAGTAGATGCCGCCCTCGTTGGTCGGCGCGATCATGCACTCGAGCCGACGGATCTCCTCCGGGATGTCGAAGTGCGTCTTGCCGAGCTCCTCGACGGCACGATCGCTCGTGGCCTGCATCCACTCCTGAAGGGCCCGCGTGCCGCGCAGCTTGCGCGCCTCATCGTTCTCGAGGAACGCCACGGCCTCTTCGACGCTCGCGCCCGGCAGAATCTCGTTGGCGATCGACTCCTGCTCCGCCACCATGCGGGCGAGCTCCTCGAGACCCCACTCGTAGGTCTCGTCGAGGTCGATCACGGCCCCGAGGAAGCCGCGCGAGTGCAGCGCGTACAGCTCGCGTCCGACCGCATCGTTCTCGGATGCCGCGGGCGCCAGCTCGGTGCGCAGGAAGTTGGCGAGTTCGTCGTACGCCACGCGGGCGGCGCCCGCGTGCCCGGAGAGGGTCTTCGCGAGAGAGGCGGGGAGCTGTCCCTGCGCCGGGGCCGCGTCAGCCGCGAACGTCGGACTCTAGAGGATCCCCGGGACCGAGCT
>NZ_BADB01000319.1:0-24830 GCF_000333415.1 Microbacterium sp. B24
ATTCGACTCGGTCCCGGGGATCCTCTAGAGTCTTCTCGAAGTGATGGAGGAGGGGAGCGTGACCATCGACGGCGTCACGCGCGCCGTCGGCGCCCCCTTCCTCGTGCTCGCCACGCAGAACCCGGTCGAGCAAGCCGGCACCTACCGACTGCCCGAGGCCCAGCTCGACCGCTTCCTGCTGCGCACGGCGCTCGGCTACCCCGATCATGCGGCCACCGTCCGCATCCTCGACCGCGCCGCGGTCGCGACCGCGGACCTGGCGCCCGTGCTCACTCCGGGCGCGCTGGTCGGTATGAGCGAACTGGCCGCTGACGTCTACGTGGACGCGCTCGTGCTCGACTACATCGCGCGGCTCGTCGATGCGACCCGAGCCGCTGACGAGGTGCGCCTCGGCGTCAGCATCCGCGGGGCTCTCGCCCTGACGCGTGCCGCACGTACCACCGCCGCCGCCCACGGTCGCACGTACGTCACTCCCGACGACGTCAAGCGTCTCGCCGTCCCGGTTCTCGCCCACCGCCTGATCCTGCATGCGGAGGCCGAGTTCGACGGTGTGGCCCCCGAGGCGGTCATCGGCCAGGTCCTTCTCGACGTGCCGCCGCCCACCCGCCGGGACAGCGCGTGAGCAGCGTCGAGAGCCGCTCGTCCGTGACCGACACCCGGCTCACGCGCACCTCGGCCACCGGGCTCACCGGCGAGCGGACCGAGGTGACGGCTCGCCGTGGACGTCGCCTCGTGGGAGCGGCCGTCCGCGCCTCGCGAGCCTGGGCGAGCGGACGTTCGGCCGTGCGCGCCGCCATCGCCTGGTGTCGTGCCACGATCCGGCCCGCCGGGGCCCTGGTCGTGCTCACGTCGACCGTGGGCCTCGCCGCCGGTCTCGTGTTCGGATGGGTCGAGGCGCTCGTCGCCGGGGCGGCGGCCGGGGCACTGCTCGTGATGGCCCTGCCCTTCTTGCTCGGAGCCCGCGCGTACGAGGTGCGGGTGGTGCTCGAGCGGGAGCGCGTCGTCGCCGGGGCGGCGGCGCGGGCGGGCATCGCCGTGCGCAACATCGGGCGCACCACGGCGCTGCCGGGCCGCATCGACATCCCGATCGGACCCGGTCTGGTCGAGGTCGGCATCCCGCTCCTCGCCGCCGACGAGGTCTCCCGGCACGCGGTGGATCTGCCGCCGCAGCGGCGCGGCATCGTGCGCATCGGCCCCGCGACGACGATCCGCTCCGACCCGCTCGGTCTGCTGCGGCGCGAGCACGCCTTCGACGAGGTGCAGGAGCTGTTCGTCCACCCGCGCACGGTCACCGTGCCGTCCACGAGCGCGGGACTCATCCGCGATCTCGACGGCAGCGCGACCCGGCGACTGGTCGATGCGGACATGTCCTTCCACGCGATCCGCGAGTACGCGCCCGGTGATGCGCGCCGACAGATCCACTGGAAGTCGACCGCGAAGACGGGCCGGCTGATGGTCCGGCAGTACGAGGAGTCGCGCCGCTCGCGGATGGCGGTCGTGCTCGGACTCTCGAGCGCGGAATACGCGTCCGACGACGAGTTCGAACTCGCCGTCAGTGCGGCATCCTCCCTGGCGCTGCGGGCAGTGCACGACGCGCGCGACCTCGACATCGTCGTCGGTGCCGAGATCCCGCGCGTCGTGCGGGGTCGCCTGCGCGCCATCCGACACATCGCCGCGAGCGCTCCGCGCGCCGTGCTCGACGGCTTCAGCGGTGTCGATCGTCTCGTCGAGACGATGCCGTTCCCCGAGGTGTGCCGGCTGACCGCCGAGGCGAACGAGCAGCTCTCGGTCGCCGTGCTGGTCGCCGGCTCGGGCGTGCCTCTCACGTCTCTGCGCCTGGCGGCACTGGCTTTTCCGGTGGATGCCGCGATCATCGCCGTCCGCTGCGACGAGCGCGCGCATCCGCGCGCGCAGACCGTCGGTCCCCTCACCGTCGTCACGATCGGTGCGCTCGAGGACCTCGCCGGACTCCTCCTGCGCGGAGCGCGCTCGTGAGGGGCGCTGCCGGGGCGCTGTACGCTCTCGCAGCCGTGGGGCTGGCGGCGGTGGCGGCATGGCCGGTCTACCGCTCGGCGTCGTTCCTGCTGCTGGTGGCTGCGGCATCCGTTCTCGCGGGAGCGATCGCCGCCCTCGTCGCCTGGCGGCGGTGGAACGGCTGGGCTGCCGCCGGGCTGCTCGCCGGTGCACTCCTCGTGGTCGGCGTGCCCGTGGCCGTCCCCTCGCGCGCCGGAGCACCGGCGCCGTTCCTCCAGGGACTGGGTGAGCTCGTCGCGGGGCTGCTGTGGGGCTGGAAGGACCTGCTCACCGTCGACCTGCCGGTCGGGTCGTATCGCAACCTGCTGGTGCCGGCGCTCGTCGTGTTCCTCGTCGGTACCGCCAGCGTCCTGCTGCTGAGCTGGCGCACAGACGCGCTCGCCGTGCTCGCTGTGCCCGTGGCGATCGCGATGGCCGGCTTCGGGCTGCTGTTCGGCAGCACGGAGCTCAGCGCGCCGCTGGTCGTCGGACCCGTCGTCCTTCCCGCTCCGGTCGAAACGGCCGTCGGCGCCGGGGTGCTGCTCAGCGGGGTGCTGTGGCTGTCGTGGCGCACCCGCGCCGCGCGGGTGCAGGCACTTCGTCGGGCGTCGGGCGCGGCCAGCGTGCGGGTGGCCGGCGCCGCCGCGCGGGGAGCGGGTGCGCGACTGCGCCGGCTCGGGCTCGGCGTCGGCATGGTCGCCGTCGCCGCGGCCGTCGCCGTCTCGGTGCCGGCGGTGGCGGTGCCGTCGCAGCGCGACGTCCTGCGCGAGGCGACGGGACCGCGTCAGGAGATCTCCCGCGCGGTCAGCCCGTTGAGCGCGTATCGGACGCTGTTCGCCGATGCGCGCGTCGACGAGGAGCTGTTCCGGGTCACCGGCGATGCACTGCCCGATCGCGTGCGACTGGCCGTCCTGGACGATTACGACGGCGCGATCTTCCGCACCGATCCGGCGGGCGAGCCGTTCGTGCGGCTCGCGGCGGCGCGCGTCCTCGGTGCGGGTGCTCCCATCGACGCCGAGGTGACGATCGGTGCGCTGGACGGCATCTGGATGCCGACGGCCGGAGCCGTGGCCTCCATCGACTTCGCCGGGCCGCGCGCCGCCGCGCTCGCCGACGGGTTCTACGTGAGCGGCGCGCGGGAGGCGGCGGTCGAGACGACACCGTGGAGCGCCGGTGACACCTATCGCCTCCGCGCCGCGGCACCGGCGGTGAGCGCCCTCACCTCGGCGGCTGCTCCCGGGGGGCAGGCGGGGGTGTCGGTGACCGCGGCCGACGGCGGCGAACTCGTCGCGCCGGCGAGCCTGCGCACCTGGGTGCAGCAGCATGCCGTCGGCACGGGCGGTGCAGCCCTGGACGGACTCGTCGCTCTGCTGCGCTCGCGCGGCTACCTGAGCCACGCGCTGCGCGCTCCGGCTGGCGGCGCCGCCTGGATGCAGCAGCTCGGGACGGGCTACACCTTCGCGCCGAGCGCATCTGGACACTCGCTGGCGCGCATCGACAGCATGTTCACGGCATTGCTCGCCCGCGAGGCCGACCCCGCCGCCGTGGCTGCGGACGACCTCGTGGCCGCCGTCGGCGACGACGAGCAGTTCTCGACCGCCGTCGCCCTCATCGCCCGCGAGCTGGGCTTTCCGGCGCGGATCGTCGTCGGCACGCGGCTCGTGTCGAACGACCCGGACGCGGCGACGTGCGTCGACGGAGTGTGCCGCGCAGGCGACGTCTCGGCCTGGGTGGAGGTGCGCTCGGCATCCGGGGAGTGGATCCCGGTCGACGTCACCCCCCAGCACACGCGCCCGCCGCGCACCGAGCGCACCGAGCAGCCCGACCCGCAGATCGCCACGTCGGTGCGCCCCGACGGGGTCGACGAGGTTCAGCCCCAGCGTCCCGCGCAGGAGGACAGTGCCGCGCCGACCGACCGACCCGACCCCCTCGACCTGCGCTGGCTGTGGACGACGCTGGGTATCACCGGCGGCGTCCTCGCGGTTCTGCTCGTGCTCGCCGGCCCGTTCGCGGCGATCATGATCGCCAAGGCCCTGCGCCGCCGACGGCGACGGCGCCAGGACCGACCCGCCGACGCGATCGCCGGGGGGTGGGACGAGTACCTCGACGCCGCCGCCGACGCCGGCCGTCGCACACCGCCCGCGGCCACGCGCTCCGAGATCGCACGGGCGCTGGCTCGTCCTGCGGCGGGAACCCTCGCGCGGACGGCCGATGAAGCGGTCTTCTCCGCCCGCCCGATGTCCTTCGACGAGGCCGAGGAGTTCTGGCGGATCGTCGAGGACGAGCGGGCCGCGCTCGCGACGAACAGGTGGCGCCGGCTGCGTGCAGCCGTATCGTTGAGATCGTTCGTCCCGCGATCGTTCCGGTCACACTTCGAGAGGGGGAGCCGTGCGGCCTCGCGCCCGCGGCGCACCGCATGAACGCACCCATCGGCGACTCCGTCGGCGCTCTGCTGGGCCTCGTCGCCCTGGCGGTGGGCCTCGCTCTCTATGTCTGGACCGCGCTGGCGCTGGCCGCGATGTTCCGCAAGATGGGCGAGGCCCCCTACAAGGGGTGGGTTCCCGTGTGGAACGTCGCCACCCTCCTCCGGTGGGGAGGCTTCAGCCCGTGGCTCGTTCTGATCGGGCTCTTCCCGGTGCTGGGGCCGATCGTGCTGTGGGTGCTGGTCGTCGTCGCGGCGCACCGGATCAATCCGGGCTTCGGCTACGGGGGCGGCATGACCGCCCTCGCGGCGGTGCTGTTCGTCGTGTGGGCGAGCATTCTCGGTTTTGGACCCGCGCGATGGCTCGGCGCACGCGCCGGCGGCATGTCGGCGCACCGCCGCGAACAGCCTCGCGCGAGCCTCGGCGGTGTGTTCGCCGAACCCGCCCCGATGACGCCGGAAGCCGCGGTCGTCTCTGCATTGCCGCCGGCCGCGGCGGCGGAGCCGGCAGCACCGTCCGACGACGTGCGCGAGGACGACGACCTGGCGCGGCTCTTCGCTCCTCCCGCTCCCGCCGCCGCACCGGCCTGGACCCCGCCGGAGACAACGGTGCCGCCCGCCTCGCCGTCGACGGCCGCCCCGGCGCCCGCGGAACCTGCCCCCGCGGAACCTGCCCCCGCACGGCCCGAGGCGGGAACCGTCGCCGTCGAGGCGCTCGACGAGCCCGTCGCGACGTCGTCGCCGTCCCCGGCCGCCGTGGTCCGTCCGCCCGCTCCGGCGCCCGTATCGGCATCCGCCGCGGTCCGCGCCGGGGAAGCCGCCGCTGACGACGACGCGGCGTGGCCGTCGGAGATCGATGATGTCTCGGCGATCGCGCCCTCCCCGTTCCCGCCCAGCTCCGGTGCCGGATGGCGCCACGCGATGCCGCCGGTCACCGATGATGCCCCCATCGACTTCGTGCCGGGCCGTCGCAGCACCGCGCTGCCGTCGCCGCACGACGTCGGAGAGGCGGCGGATGCACCGGCACCGGCGCCCCGGGTCTCCGCTGCCGCGGCAGCCGCCCGAGCCGCCCACGGCGTACCGGCCGAACCCGCCGCGGATGCGTCCGACTCCGCGGTCGACGGCTCCCAGGCGGTCTCCTCGGACGCGCCCGCTGCGGGGGAGCGTGGGCTCGCGCCGGAGGCGGCCGAGCCGCCGCTGCGCCGCGCACGACCGTGGCCGGCGTTCGCGGTCGCCCCGAACGAACCCGATGGCTTCCCGGAGCTGTCGGGCGAGGTCTCGGCAGTCATCGGATCGCCCGCCGCCGGGTCGCCCCGCTCCGCCGCGGGCGCCGTCGCCGCCCAGCATCGCCGCGACCAGAGCGTCGACGACGACATCGACCAGACGGTGATCACGCGGCGGGTCCGCGCGGCCGTGTGGCAGTTGGTCCCCGCCGCCGGCGCACCGGTGGCGATCACGGCGGACGTCGTCATCCTCGGGCGTCGCCCGGCAGCCGACACGGCCTTCCCGAAAGCGCAGCTCATCGCCGTTGCGGGCGAGGCTCTCACCGTGTCCAAGACCCACGCCCGCCTCGAACGGCACGACGACGTCTGGACGATCACCGATCTGGCCTCGACGAACGGGGTGCTCGTTCGCACCTTCATGGGCGAGGAGGTCGAGGTGGAGCCGGGTTCGAAGATCGACGCGGGGGAGCGGTTCTTCCTCGGCGACGAGGAGTTCCACCTCGCGCGCATCGAACGCTGAGGCGAGCGCGGCGGGAGCAGGGCGCGACTCACCGGGCGCGTTTGCCCGCGTTCGTCATACGGCGTAGTATTGACCGGGTGTGCGTATACGCGCGCCGTCCGCCGTGCCACGGCATCCGGACGGGGTTCGGCACACGATCGGGACCGGTCTGCGAACAGGCCGCCCCCACGGCATATCCACCACCCATGCTCGGCATCCGCCGTGTCGGTGGATCTGTGGTGAAACCACCATCGCTGTCACCGTGCAGCACCTGTGCAGGCGAGAGCCCGCACAGCTTTACAAGGAGAGAACGTGCCAACCATTCAGCAGTTGGTTCGCAAGGGACGTACGCCCAAGGTCACCAAGACCAAGGCGCCCGCCCTGAAGTCGAACCCGCAGCAGGCGGGTGTCTGCACCCGCGTGTACACGACCACGCCCAAGAAGCCGAACTCGGCGATGCGCAAGGTCGCCCGTGTCAAGCTTCGCAACGGCACCGAGGTCACGGCCTACATCCCGGGTGAGGGCCACAACCTGCAGGAGCACTCGCTCGTGCTTGTCCGTGGAGGCCGTGTCAAGGACCTCCCCGGTGTCCGCTACAAGATCGTTCGCGGCGCCCTGGACACCCAGGCCGTCAAGAACCGCAAGCAGGCCCGTAGCCGCTACGGCGCCAAGAAGGGCTGAGTCCGATGCCTCGCAAGGGACCCGCACCTCGCCGCGTCGTCGTCAACGACCCGGTCTACGGTGCTCCGATCGTCACCCAGCTGGTGAACAAGATCCTCGTCGACGGCAAGAAGTCGCTCGCCGAGTCGATCGTCTACAACGCCCTGAAGGGCGTCGAGGCGAAGAACGGCCAGGATGCCGTCGCGACCCTCAAGAAGGCGCTCGACAACGTCCGCCCCACCCTCGAGGTCAAGAGCCGCCGCGTCGGTGGCTCGACCTACCAGGTGCCGGTCGAGGTCAAGCCGCACCGCGCGAACACGCTCGCGCTGCGCTGGCTCGTCAGCTACGCGAAGGGTCGTCGTGAGAAGACGATGACCGAGCGTCTGCAGAACGAGATCCTCGACGCCTCGAACGGCCTGGGTGCCGCGGTCAAGCGCCGCGAAGACACCCACAAGATGGCCGAGTCGAACCGCGCCTTCGCTCACTACCGCTGGTAACGCGTTTCGACGCGCTGCGCTCGCTCAACGACCGGCGGTCACTCCCCGGTCGTTGAGCGAGGCCCGCAGGGCCGCGTCGAAGCGTCCGCAACCCGAACACACACGTAAGGACACCCCGTGGCACAAGAAGTGCTCACCGACCTCAACAAGGTCCGCAACATCGGCATCATGGCGCACATCGATGCCGGCAAGACGACGACGACCGAGCGCATCCTGTTCTACACGGGTGTCAACCACAAGCTGGGCGAGACCCACGACGGCGCCTCGACCACCGACTGGATGGAGCAGGAGAAGGAGCGCGGCATCACGATCACGTCCGCCGCCGTGACCTGCTTCTGGAACAAGCACCAGATCAACATCATCGACACCCCCGGACACGTGGACTTCACGGTCGAGGTCGAGCGGTCGCTGCGCGTCCTCGACGGTGCCGTCGCCGTCTTCGACGGCAAGGAGGGCGTCGAGCCCCAGTCCGAGACGGTCTGGCGCCAGGCCGACAAGTACGACGTGCCCCGCATCTGCTTCGTCAACAAGATGGACAAGCTGGGCGCCGACTTCTACTTCACCGTCGACACGATCGTGAACCGTCTGGGCGCCAAGCCCCTCGTGCTGCAGCTGCCGATCGGTGCCGAGAACGACTTCGTGGGCGTCGTCGACCTCGTCGAGATGCGCGCACTGGTCTGGCCCGGCGACGCCAAGGGTGATGTCACCATGGGCGCCAAGTACGAGGTCCAGGAGATCCCGGCCGACCTCGCCGACCGTGCGGCCGAGTACCGCGAGAAGCTGCTCGAGACGGTCGCCGAGTCCGACGAGGCGCTGCTGGAGAAGTACTTCGGCGGCGAAGAGCTCACGCTCGCCGAGATCAAGGGCGCCATCCGCAAGCTCACCGTCGCCGGTGACCTGTACCCGGTGCTCTGTGGTTCGGCCTTCAAGAACCGCGGCGTGCAGCCGATGCTCGACGCGGTCGTGGACTACCTGCCCTCGCCCCTGGACGTGCCCGCCATCGAGGCGCACGACCCGAAGGACGAGGAGAAGGTCATCGAGCGCCACCCCGACGCCAACGACCCCTTCGCCGCGCTCGCATTCAAGGTCGCGGTGCACCCCTTCTTCGGCCGTCTGACCTACATCCGCGTCTACTCGGGTCACCTCGACTCGGGTGCGCAGGTCATCAACTCGACCAAGGGCAAGAAGGAGCGCATCGGGAAGATCTTCCAGATGCACGCCAACAAGGAGAACCCCGTCGACGCGGTCACCGCGGGCAACATCTACGCCGTGATCGGCCTGAAGGACACCACCACCGGTGACACCCTCGCCGACCCGAACGAGCCCGTCGTCCTCGAGTCGATGACCTTCCCCGAGCCCGTCATCGAGGTCGCCATCGAGCCGAAGACCAAGGCCGACCAGGAGAAGCTGGGCACCGCGATCCAGAAGCTCGCCGAAGAGGACCCGACCTTCCGCACCGAGCTCAACCCCGAGACCGGCCAGACGGTCATCAAGGGAATGGGCGAGCTGCACCTCGACATCCTCGTCGACCGCATGAAGCGCGAGTTCAAGGTCGAGGCCAACGTCGGAAAGCCCCAGGTGGCGTACCGCGAGACGATCAAGAAGGCCGTCGAGCGTCACGACTACACCCACAAGAAGCAGACCGGTGGTTCGGGTCAGTTCGCGAAGATCCAGTTCGCGATCGAGCCGCTCGAGGTCACGGCCGACAAGACCTACGAGTTCGAGAACAAGGTCACCGGTGGCCGCATCCCGCGCGAGTACATCGAGCCGACCAACCAGGGCTTCCAGGACGCGATGAACGTCGGTGTCCTCGCCGGCTACCCCGTCGTGGGCGTCAAGGCGATCCTGCTCGACGGCGCGTCGCACGACGTCGACTCGTCCGAGATGGCGTTCAAGATCGCCGGCTCCATGGGCTTCAAGGAGGCCATCCGCAAGGCGAACCCCGCCATCCTCGAGCCGCTCATGGCGGTCGAGGTGCGCACGCCCGAGGAGTACATGGGCGACGTCATCGGCGACCTGAACTCGCGTCGTGGCCAGATCCAGTCGATGGAGGACGGGTCGGGCATCAAGATCGTGCGCGCCCTCGTCCCGCTGTCGGAGATGTTCGGCTACATCGGCGACCTGCGCTCGAAGACCTCGGGCCGGGCCGTGTACTCGATGGAGTTCGACTCGTACGCGGAGGTCCCCAAGGCCGTCGCCGACGAGATCGTCCAGAAGAACAAGGGCGAGTAACCCTCTGGGATGCTGTGCGCCGAGCCTTCTGCGTAGACCGCTTCGCGCACAGCATCCGCACAAACTGAATACAGACCCAGTCGTCTAGACTGACACCCATCCCCGTAGAGCACCGGTCGCAATCCAGCGCCCGGAACCTCTACATGAATGTCCTGAGGAGGACCCAGTGGCCAAGGCCAAGTTCGAGCGGACCAAGCCGCACGTCAACATCGGAACGATCGGTCACGTCGACCACGGCAAGACCACGCTCACCGCTGCGATCTCGAAGGTGCTCGCCGACAAGTACCCGTCGGCGACCAACGTGCAGCGTGACTTCGCGTCGATCGACTCGGCTCCCGAAGAGCGTCAGCGTGGTATCACGATCAACATCTCGCACGTCGAGTACGAGACCCCGAAGCGCCACTACGCGCACGTCGACGCGCCCGGCCACGCCGACTACATCAAGAACATGATCACCGGTGCCGCTCAGATGGACGGCGCGATCCTCGTGGTCGCCGCCACCGACGGTCCGATGGCTCAGACGCGCGAGCACGTTCTGCTCGCCAAGCAGGTCGGCGTTCCGTACCTGCTGGTCGCGCTCAACAAGAGCGACATGGTCGACGACGAGGAGATCCTGGAGCTCGTCGAGCTCGAGGTTCGTGAGCTGCTCAGCTCGCAGGACTTCGACGGCGACAACGCTCCCGTCGTCCGCGTCTCGGGCCTGAAGGCTCTCGAGGGTGACGAGAAGTGGGTCGAGTCGATCGTCGAGCTCATGAACGCCGTCGACGAGTCCATCCCGGACCCGGTGCGCGACAAGGACAAGCCGTTCCTCATGCCCATCGAGGACGTCTTCACGATCACCGGTCGTGGCACCGTCGTCACGGGCCGCGCCGAGCGTGGCACGCTGGCCATCAACTCCGAGGTCGAGATCGTCGGCATCCGCCCGACGCAGAAGACGATCGTCACCGGTATCGAGATGTTCCACAAGCAGCTCGACGAGGCCTGGGCCGGCGAGAACTGTGGTCTGCTCCTGCGCGGCACCAAGCGTGACGACGTCGAGCGTGGTCAGGTCGTTGTCAAGCCGGGTTCGGTCACGCCGCACACCGACTTCGAGGGCACCGCGTACATCCTCTCCAAGGAGGAGGGTGGCCGTCACAACCCGTTCTTCACGAACTACCGCCCGCAGTTCTACTTCCGCACCACCGACGTCACCGGCGTCATCACGCTGCCCGAGGGCACCGAGATGGTCATGCCCGGCGACACCACGGAGATGACGGTCGAGCTGATCCAGCCGATCGCCATGGAAGAGGGCCTCGGCTTCGCGATCCGTGAGGGTGGCCGCACCGTCGGTGCCGGTACCGTCACCAAGATCCTGAAGTAAGCACTTCACACCGACGATGCCCCCGGGAGCCACGTGCTCCCGGGGGCATCGTCGTCTCTGCGCGACCATCCCCCTAGGCAGCCGGCTCCCGCGACGCCAGAATGTCCTCAGCGCGCTCCCGCGCGGTATCGATCGACCAGGAGGGGATGGCCATGGGGCTGGACGACATCGTGAATCAGGGTAAGCAGTTCCTCGAGCAGAACAAGGACAAGATCGACGAGGTGATCCACTCCGACAAGGCGGAGGAGGTCAGCGACGGCGTGCTGGACGCTGCGGCCGACTTCGTCAAGAAGATCGCCCCCGATCAGTTCGACGGCAAGGTCGACGAGGTGCGCGATCAGGTGGACGGCGCCATCGGCAACTGACCGGCGATCAGCGCCGACGTGGTCGGATGAGGGGGTGGATGCCGCGGCATCCACCCCCTCATCGCACCGTGTCGAAAACGAGATCAAACCCGACTTGACGCCGGGTCGCGCACCATCTAGCGTCAGCAGTGGTCAGTACGACGCCGGGGGGCTGAAAACCGACTGAACGAACTGTGGGGGTTCGTTCCGCCGCATCGCGCAGAAGCTGCGTGTGTGCACGGTGACAGGTTGTGGGGGCATGAGCGCTGCTCGTGGATGTATGGGGGATGCTGTTCGGGGGACCCGAGCGCACTCGTCGCGGTTCGGTGTTTCCGACCGCGTGTCCCTGGCTCCTGCCGGCGATGGACTCTTCGCCGTCGATGTGGATGCCGGGGGGCGTCCTCATCGCGGTCGTCCGCGTCTGCACGTCGTTCTGGACGCCGCGCCATCGCGTCGGGGGGACGCGGCGCGCTGAGACCCGGGACGCGCGGTCGGGGGGTCGCGCGTCCCGCGGAGACCGGGAGGGGTGGGCTTTCCCCAAGGGCCCGCCCCTCCCCTTTTTCTGTCACACGAGCGCGACGAGATCCCGCGCATGCGTCACTCATGCGGCGGCGACACGCCCGGGTTTGCGACACGCCCGGCGGACACGTAGACTAGTCCAGTTCCACATTCCTGCGTGCGCGCGACTGACAAGACGCGCGGCGTGCGGGATCACTGCCAGGGCAGTGCATAGGCGGCGCATCCTCTTCGGAATCGCGCACTGACCTAGGCCGCGGGCAGCAGAACAACACAATCCGATCTCTCCTGGTCACAGGATTCGTGCGCGTGCGCGCGAACGATCGGAACTGACATCAGAACAGTGGTGCGCAAGTGCCCGGCACAACCCTGTGCCATGTGCGTCCAATGCCCCCTGAGCGATCAGGGCAGGTACGACGCGAGAAAGAGAGTGAGCAGACAATGGCGGGACAGAAGATCCGCATTCGCCTGAAGTCGTATGACCACGAGGTCATCGACACGTCGGCGCGCAAGATCGTCGACACGGTGACCCGCGCAGGCGCCACCGTCGTGGGCCCCGTGCCCCTTCCGACCGAGAAGAACGTCGTGTGCGTCATCCGGTCGCCCCACAAGTACAAGGACAGCCGCGAGCACTTCGAGATGCGCACCCACAAGCGCCTCATCGACATCATCGACCCGACGCCCAAGGCCGTCGACTCGCTGATGCGCCTCGACCTTCCGGCCGACGTCAACATCGAGATCAAGCTCTGAGGTCCCGGTCATGGCACACATCAACGAAAAGGTTTCCAAGGGCCTGCTCGGCACGAAGCTCGGCATGACCCAGGTCTGGGACGAGAACGGCAAGCTCGTTCCCGTCACCGTCATCGAGGTGGCCCCCAACGTGGTCACCCAGGTGCGCACGCCGGAGCGCGACGGCTACAACGCCGTCCAGATCGCCTACGGCCAGATCGACCCCCGCAAGGTCAACAAGCCCCAGACGGCCCACTTCGAGGCCGCGGGCGTGACCCCCCGCCGCCACCTCACCGAGGTGCGCACCGCGGATGCCGCTGACTACTCACTCGGTCAGGAGCTCACCGTGGACGCCACCTTCGAGGCCGGCCAGCTGGTCGACGTCGTCGGCACCAGCAAGGGCAAGGGCACCGCGGGTGTCATGAAGCGCCACAACTTCAAGGGTGTCTCCGCCTCGCACGGTGCGCACCGCAACCACCGCAAGCCCGGCTCGATCGGCGCCTCGTCGACGCCGAGCCGCGTCTTCAAGGGCATGCGCATGGCCGGCCGTATGGGTGGCGAGCGCGTGACCGTCCTCAACCTCACGGTGCACGCCGTCGACGCCGAGAAGGGTCTGCTGCTCGTCAAGGGCGCCGTCCCCGGTGCGCGCGGCCGCATCGTCTACGTCCGCAACGCAGTGAAGGGTGCCTGATCATGGCTGACTCGACTCTCGCGCTCGACGTCCACAGCCCCAGCGGCAAGAAGGCCGGCTCG
The DNA here is from genome assembly GCF_000333415.1 of Microbacterium sp. B24. NCBI lineage: Bacteria > Bacillati > Actinomycetota > Actinomycetes > Micrococcales > Microbacteriaceae > Microbacterium > Microbacterium sp. B24. Next base: position 13,249 of record NZ_BADB01000319.1, read on the forward strand.
GTCGCTCTTCCCGCTGCGCTGTTCGACGTCAAGACGAACATCCCGCTGATCCACCAGGTCGTCGTCGCGCAGCTCGCGGCGGCTCGCCAGGGAACGCACTCGACCAAGCGTCGTGGCGAGGTCTCCGGTGCCGGCCGCAAGCCCTTCAAGCAGAAGGGCACGGGTAACGCCCGTCAGGGCTCCATCCGCGCGCCGCACATGACCGGTGGTGGCATCGTCCACGGCCCGAAGCCGCGCGACTACTCGCAGCGCACCCCCAAGAAGATGATCGCCGCCGCCCTTCTGGGCGCGCTGAGCGACCGTGCTCGCGGTGGCCGTCTGCACGTCGTCGACTCCTTCGGCATCGAGGGCGCCCCGTCGACCAAGGCCGCTGCGGCCGTCCTCGCCGAGCTCGCTCCGACCAAGAACGTCCTGGTCGTCATCGAGCGTGGCGACGAGCTGTCGGTCAAGAGCGTTCGCAACCTCGCGTACGTCCACGTCCTCAGCTTCGACCAGCTGAACGCCTACGACGTGCTCGTCTCCGACGACATCGTCTTCACCAAGGCCGCCTACGACGCGTTCGTCGCGTCCAAGAGCGCCACCACCGAGGAGGTCTCGGCATGAACGTCTCCCTCAACAAGGACCCGCGCGACATCATCCTGAAGCCGGTCGTCTCGGAGAAGAGCTACGGGCTCATCGACGAGGGCAAGTACACCTTCCTGGTGGACCCGCGCTCCTCGAAGACCGAGATCAAGCTCGCGATCGAGAAGATCTTCGGCGTCAAGGTCGCCGCGGTCAACACGCTCAACCGCGCGGGCAAGTCCCGCCGCACCCGCTTCGGCACCGGTAAGCGCAAGGACACCAAGCGCGCCATCGTCACGCTCAAGTCGGGCACCATCGACATCTTCACGGCCGTCGGCTGACAGCTGGGATAGAGGACAACCAACATGGCTATTCGCAAGTACAAGCCCACGACCCCGGGTCGCCGCGGTTCGTCGGTGGCCGACTTCGCCGAGATCACGCGATCGACGCCCGAGAAGTCGCTGCTCCGTCCGCTGTCGAAGACCGGTGGTCGCAACAACCAGGGGCGCATCACCACGCGTCACATCGGTGGCGGTCACAAGCGTCAGTACCGCGTCATCGACTTCCGTCGCAATGACAAGGACGGCGTCAACGCCAAGGTCGCACACATCGAGTACGACCCCAACCGCACCGCGCGCATCGCGCTGCTGCACTACGTGGACGGCGAGAAGCGCTACATCCTCGCGCCGAACAAGCTGCAGCAGGGCGACATCGTCGAGTCCGGTCCGGGCGCCGACATCAAGCCGGGCAACAACCTGCCGCTGAAGAACATCCCCACCGGTACCGTCATCCACGCGATCGAGCTCCGCCCCGGCGGCGGCGCGAAGATGGCGCGTTCGGCCGGTGCGTCGGTTCGCCTGGTCGCCAAGGACGGCCCCTACGCGCAGCTTCGTCTGCCGTCGGGCGAGATCCGCAACGTCGACGCGCGCTGCCGCGCCACGATCGGCGAGGTCGGCAACGCCGAGCAGTCGAACATCAACTGGGGCAAGGCCGGCCGTAACCGCTGGAAGGGCATCCGCCCGACCGTCCGCGGTGTCGCGATGAACCCGGTCGACCACCCGCACGGTGGTGGTGAGGGCAAGACGTCCGGTGGACGTCACCCCGTCTCTCCTTGGGGCCAGGCTGAGGGTCGCACCCGCCACGCCAACAAGGAAAGCGACAAGTACATCGTCCGTCGTCGCAACGCCGGCAAGAAGCGCAAGTAGGAGTAGAGGAAGATGCCTCGCAGCCTGAAGAAGGGCCCCTTCGTCGACGAGCACCTGCTTCGCAAGGTCGTCTCGCAGAACGATGCCGGCACCAAGAACGTCATCAAGACCTGGTCGCGCCGTTCGATGATCATCCCCGCCATGCTGGGACACACCATCGCCGTGCACGACGGACGCAAGCACATCCCCGTGTTCGTGTCCGAGACCATGGTCGGTCACAAGCTGGGCGAGTTCGCGCCCACCCGCACCTTCCGCGGCCACGAGAAGGACGACAAGAAGGGTCGCCGCCGCTGACGCGGTGGCGTTCCTAGAGAGGACTAGAGGAGGAGAGAAATGGTGGATTCCATCGCACGCGTGAAGCACATCCGCGTGACCCCTCAGAAGGCTCGTCGTGTCGTCGCGCTGATCAAGGGCAAGCAGGCTCAGGAGGCCCTGGCCATCCTGAAGTTCGCGCCCCAGAGTGCCAGCGAGCCGATCTACAAGCTCGTCGCCGCTGCGGTCGCCAACGCCCGTGTGAAGGCTGACAAGGACGGCGAGTTCCTGGACGAGCAGGACCTGTACGTGCGCAACGCGTACGTCGACGAGGGCACGACGCTCAAGCGTTTCCAGCCCCGCGCACAGGGCCGCGCCTTCCAGATCAAGAAGCGCACGAGCCACATCACCGTCGAGCTCGCGACCCCCGAGGTCGATGAGGCCGCGGCCGGCTCCACGAACAAGAAGGCGAGCAAGTAATGGGACAGAAGGTCAACCCGTACGGCTTCCGCCTCGGCATCACCACGGACCACGTGTCGCGTTGGTTCTCCGACTCCACGAAGCCGGGACAGCGTTACGCCGACTACGTGGCCGAGGACGTCAAGATCCGCAAGCTCCTGCAGACGCAGCTGGACCGCGCCGGCGTGAGCGGCATCGAGATCGAGCGCACGCGTGACCGCGTCCGCGTCGACATCCACACCGCCCGCCCCGGTATCGTCATCGGTCGCCGCGGCGCCGAGGCCGAGCGCATCCGCGCCGACCTCGAGAAGCTCACCGGCAAGCAGATCCAGCTGAACATCCTCGAGGTCAAGAACCCCGAGGCCGACGCTCAGCTGGTCGCCCAGGGCATCGCCGAGCAGCTCTCCGCCCGCGTGGCCTTCCGCCGCGCGATGCGCAAGGGTCTGCAGGGCGCACAGCGCGCCGGCGCCAAGGGCATCCGCATCCAGGTCTCGGGTCGTCTCGGCGGCGCCGAGATGAGCCGTTCGGAGTTCTACCGCGAGGGTCGTGTGCCGCTGCACACGCTGCGCGCGAACATCGACTACGGCTTCTACGAGGCCAAGACCACCTTCGGCCGCATCGGTGTGAAGGTCTGGATCTACAAGGGCGACCTCACCAACAAGGAGCTCGCTCGCGAGCAGGCCAACGCGCCGAAGGCACCCCGCGGTCGTGACGACCGTGGTGGCGACCGTCGTCGCGCGCCCCGCAACGAGGCGCCCGTCGCAGAAGGAGCATCGGCATAATGCTTATTCCCCGTAAGGTCAAGTACCGCAAGCAGCACCACCCGGGTCGCGCGGGCCAGGCCACCGGCGGCACGAAGGTCTCCTTCGGCGAGTTCGGCATCCAGGCCCTCACCCCCGCGTATGTGACCAACCGTCAGATCGAGTCCGCTCGTATCGCGATGACGCGTCACATCAAGCGTGGCGGCAAGGTGTGGATCAACATCTACCCCGACCGTCCCCTCACCAAGAAGCCGGCCGAGACCCGCATGGGTTCCGGTAAGGGTTCGCCGGAGTGGTGGGTCGCCAACGTCAAGCCGGGTCGCGTCCTGTTCGAGGTCGCGGGCGTCAACGAGCAGCTCGCTCGCGAGGCGCTCACCCGTGCAATTCACAAGCTGCCCCTGAAGGCACGCATCATCAAGCGCGAGGAGGGCGACGCGTAATGGCTGTCGGAACCAAGACGCTCGCTCCGAGCGAGCTGGACACGTTCGAGGACCAGCGCCTCGTCGAAGAGCTGCGCAAGGCCAAGGAAGAGCTGTTCAACCTGCGCTTCCAGTCGGCCACCGGCCAGCTCGAGAGCCACGGCCGCATTCGCGCCGTCAAGCGCGACATCGCGCGGCTCTACACCGTGATCCGCGAGCGCGAGCTCGGCATCCGTGCCACGCCCGCCCCCGTCGAGGTCGCGTCCAAGGCGAAGAAGACCAAGGCCAAGAAGGCGGATGACGCTGCCGAGGCCACGAAGGAAGAGGCCGAGTGATGGCTGAGACCACCGAGAAGAAGGCCGCCAAGAAGGCGCCGGCCGCCGAGGCCGTCGTCGAGGCGCCCGCTGCCGGTCACGAGTCGGCTGCCCACGACGTGCGCGATGCGGACGCCCGTGGCTACCGCAAGTCGCGTCGTGGTTACGTCGTCAGCGACAAGATGGACAAGACGATCGTCGTCGAGGTCGAGGACCGCGTGAAGCACCCGCTCTACGGCAAGGTCATCCGTCGCACGTCGAAGGTCAAGGCCCACGACGAGCAGAACAGCGCCGGCATCGGCGACCTCGTGCTGATCAACGAGACCCGGCCGCTCAGCGCCACCAAGCGGTGGCGCCTGGTCGAGATCCTCGAGAAGGCGAAGTAAGAAATGATCCAGACTGAGTCCCGCCTCAAGGTCGCCGACAACACCGGCGCCAAGGAGCTGCTCACGATCCGTGTGCTCGGCGGCTCCAACCGCCGTTACGCCGGTCTCGGCGACATCATCGTCGCGACCGTCAAGGACGCGATCCCCGGCGGCAACGTCAAGAAGGGCGATGTGGTCAAGGCCGTCATCGTCCGCACCAAGAAGGAGGTCCGTCGTCCCGACGGCTCCTACATCAAGTTCGACGAGAACGCCGCCGTCATCCTGAAGAACGACGGGGAGCCCCGCGGCACCCGCATCTTCGGACCGGTCGGTCGTGAGCTTCGTGACAAGAAGTTCATGAAGATCGTGTCGCTCGCACCGGAGGTGATCTGACCCTCATGGCCAAGATCAAGAAGGGTGACCTCGTTCAGGTCATCACTGGCAAGAAGCAGGACAAGGGCGGCGACCGCGGCAAGCAGGGCAAGGTCCTCGACGTTCTCGTCGAGCAGAACCGCGTCATCGTCGAGGGCGTCAACTACGTCACGAAGCACAACCGCGTGGGCCAGTCCCAGCGCGGCACCAAGACGGGCGGCATCGAGACGATGGAAGCCCCGATCCACATCTCCAACGTCGCCCTCGTCGACCCCTCGACCAAGAAGCCGACCAAGGTCGGTCACCGTGTCGAGGAGCAGACGAAGGATGGCGTGAAGCGCACCGTTCGCGTGCGCTACGCGAAGAAGAGCGGCAAGGACCTCTGAACATGAGCAGCACCACTGCCGCGGCGGCTGGCAAGATCCAGCCCCGCCTGAAGCAGAAGTACCAGGGCGAGATCAAGAAGGCCCTGCAGGACGAGTTCGGCTACGCCAACGTCATGCAGATCCCCGGGATCGTCAAGGTCGTCGTGAACACCGGCGTCGGCGAGGCGGCTCGCGACTCCAAGGTGATCGATGGTGCGGTCGACGACCTCACCAAGATCACGGGTCAGAAGCCCGTCGTCACCAAGGCCCGCAAGTCCATCGCGCAGTTCAAGCTGCGTGAGGGCCAGGCCATCGGTGCGCACGTCACCCTCCGCGGTGACCGCGCGTGGGAGTTCCTGGACCGCCTCGTGAACCTCGCTCTGCCGCGCATCCGCGACTTCCGCGGCCTGTCGCCCAAGCAGTTCGACGGTCACGGCAACTACACGTTCGGTCTGCAGGAGCAGTCGGTCTTCCACGAGATCAAGCAGGACAAGATCGACCGCGTCCGCGGCTTCGACATCACGATCGTCACCACGGCGAAGACGGATGACGAGGGCCGGTCGCTGCTGCGCCAGCTGGGCTTCCCGTTCAAGACGGACGAGAACCAGGCCTGACACCCCCGACCTCTCCGGTCGGCCCATCAAGAAGGTCGGCTGTCGTGTAACGGCATCCGAAACCGCTGAACAAAGGAAACCAAGAAATGACGATGACAGACCCGGTCGCTGACATGCTGACCCGTCTGCGCAACGCGAACTCGGCGCACCACGACTCCGTGTCGCTGCCGAGCTCGAAGCTCAAGACCCACATTGCCGAGATCCTCCAGCAGGAGGGCTACATCTCCGGCTGGGAGGTCTCCGACGCTCGTGTCGGCCAGACCCTCACGCTCACGCTGAAGTACGGCCCGAACCGCGAGCGGTCGATCGCCGGCATCAAGCGCGTCTCGAAGCCCGGCCTGCGCGTGTACGCACGCTCGACCGAGATCCCCAAGGTCCTCGGCGGCCTGGGCGTCGCGATCCTGTCCACCTCCTCCGGTCTTCTCACCGACCGCCAGGCAGAGCAGAAGGGCGTGGGTGGGGAAGTCCTCGCCTACGTGTGGTGATCTGACATGTCGCGTATTGGACGTCTTCCCATCGACATCCCCGCCGGCGTGACCGTTTCGGTCGACGGCCAGGATGTCACGGTCAAGGGCCCGAAGGGCGAGCTCGCGCTCTCCGTCTCCAAGCCCATCGAGGTCAAGGTCGAGGAGAACCAGGTTCTGGTTTCCCGTCCCGACGACGAGCGCGAGTCGCGTTCGCTGCACGGACTGACCCGCACCCTGATCAACAACAACATCATCGGCGTCACCCAGGGCTACACCAAGGGCCTCGAGGTCGTCGGCACCGGTTACCGCGTCGCGCAGAAGGGGACGGCGGTCGAGTTCGCGCTCGGCTTCTCGCACCCCGTGCTGGTCGAAGCGCCGGCCGGCATCACGCTGACCGTCGAGGGCAACAACAAGCTCACCGTCAGCGGCATCTCGAAGCAGGCCGTCGGTGAGGCCGCCGCGAACATCCGCAAGATCCGCAAGCCCGAGCCCTACAAGGGCAAGGGTGTGCGTTACGCGGGCGAGGTCGTTCGCCGCAAGGCCGGAAAGGCTGGTAAGTAATCATGGCTGTCAAGTCGAAGAGCGACGCGCGTTCGCGTCGTCACCTGCGCCTTCGCAAGAAGGTCGTGGGCACCGAGGCCCGTCCGCGCCTTGTCGTCACCCGTTCGGCCCGCCACGTCTTCGTCCAGCTCGTGGACGACAGCAAGGGCGTGACCGTCGCGTCGGCCTCGACTCTCGAGTCGGACCTGCGCACGTTCGACGGTGACAAGACCGCCAAGGCCCGCAAGGTCGGCGAGCTCGTCGCCGAGCGCGCCAAGGCGGCCGGCTTCTCGGACGTCGTGTTCGACCGCGGTGGCAACCGCTACGCGGGCCGTGTCGCAGCGATCGCCGAGGGCGCCCGCGAGGGAGGTCTGAACCTGTGAGCGATGCAACTACTCAGAATGTGGAGAACGAAGTGACCGAGCAGGCTGCGGCCACCGCTCCCGTCGAGCGCGAGGCCCGCGAGCCCCGTCGTGGCGGTCGCGAGCGCAACCCCAACCGCGACCGTGGTTCGCGCGACGCCGAGAAGAGCCAGTTCCTCGAGCGCGTCGTGACGATCAACCGCGTGTCGAAGGTCGTCAAGGGCGGTCGCCGCTTCAGCTTCACGGCGCTCGTCGTCGTGGGCGATGGCAACGGTCTCGTCGGCGTCGGCTACGGCAAGGCGCGTGAGGTTCCCCTCGCCATCTCCAAGGGTGTCGAAGAGGCCAAGCGCAACTTCTTCCGTGTGCCGCGCACCGGCTCCTCCATCCCGCACCCGGTGCAGGGTGAGGCCGCTGCCGGTGTCGTGCTCCTGCGTCCGGCTGCCGCCGGTACCGGTGTTATCGCCGGTGGTCCGGTGCGCGCCGTGCTCGAGTGCGCCGGCATCCACGACGTGCTCTCCAAGTCGCTCGGTTCGTCGAACACGATCAACATCGTGCACGCGACCGTCGAGGCGCTGAAGCAGCTCGAGGAGCCCCGCGCGGTCGCCGCTCGTCGCGGTCTCGACTTCGACCAGGTGGCTCCCGCCCGTCTGATCCGTGCCGAGGCCGACGCCGCGGCCGCTGCGAAGGTAGGTGCCTGATGGCCGCGCGTCTCAAGGTGACCCAGGTCAAGTCCAAGGTGAGCGAGAAGCAGAACCAGCGCGACACGCTGCGTTCGCTCGGTCTGAAGCGGATCGGCGACTCGGTCGTCCGTCCCGACGACGCGCAGACGCGCGGCTACGTCAAGACTGTCGCCCACCTCGTCAAGGTTGAGGAGATCGACTGATGGCCGAGAAGGCTGAGAAGGCGACCGAAGAGGTCGCTGTCAAGAACACCGAGAAGAAGGCTGCCGCCAAGCCGGCTGCCAAGAAGACCGCCGAGAAGCCGGCCGCGAAGAAGGCTCCCGCCAAGAAGGCGGATGCCGAGGTGTCGCGCCCCGGTGTGCTCAAGGTCCACCACCTGCGTCCGGTTCCCGGCTCCAACACCGCGAAGACCCGTGTCGGTCGCGGTGAGGGCTCGAAGGGTAAGACCGCTGGTCGTGGCACCAAGGGCACGAAGGCCCGCTACCAGGTGAAGGTCGGCTTCGAGGGCGGTCAGATGCCGCTGCACATGCGTACGCCGAAGCTGCGCGGGTTCAAGAACCCGTTCCGCGTCGAGTACCAGGTGGTCAACCTCGACAAGCTGGCCGAGCTGTACCCGGCCGGTGGCGACGTCACCGTCAGCGACCTCGTCGCCAAGGGTGCGGTGCGCAAGAACGAGAAGGTCAAGGTGCTCGGCACCGGCGACATCTCGGTCAAGCTCACCGTCGCCGTCGACAAGGTCTCGGGTTCGGCCGAGCAGAAGATCGTCGCCGCGGGCGGTTCGGTCAAGTAATTCCACGGCAGGGGCCGGAGGCGAGCCTCCGGCCCCTGTTGCCGTACTCTGGAAGCGGTGTCCTCGGACCCGCATCGAGACACCGGTCAGCTCTCTGGAGGAAATCCCCTTGTTCAGCGCCGTCAGCGCCATCGCGCGGGTCTTCCGCACCCCGGATCTCCGGCGGAAGATCTTCTTCACCCTCGCGATCATCGCCATCTATCGCCTTGGTGCGCACGTTCCGGCGCCCTTCGTGAGCTTCCCGAACGTGCAGTCCTGCCTCCAGCAGACCGGTTCTGCGAGTGAGGGTCTGCTCTCGCTCGTCAACCTGTTCTCCGGCGGCGCGCTCCTGCAGCTGTCGATCTTCGCGCTCGGCGTCATGCCCTACATCACCGCGACGATCATCGTGCAGCTGCTGCGCGTCGTGATTCCGCACTTCGAGGCGCTGTACAAGGAGGGGCAGGCCGGTCAGGCCAAGCTCACGCAGTACACCCGCTACCTGACGATCGCGCTGGCGCTCCTGCAGTCCACCACCCTGGTGACGGTGGCGCGCTCGGGTCAGCTCTTCGGCACGACCGGCATCGCCGAGTGCAACGCGCTGCTCACCAACGACGTGTGGTGGGCCCAGCTGCTGATGATCATCACCCTGACCGCCGGCACCGGCCTCATCATGTGGTTCGCCGAGCTCGTCACCGAGCGTGGCGTGGGCAACGGCATGTCCATCCTCATCTTCACCTCGATCGCGGCGCAGTTCCCGGCGGCCATGTGGGCCATCGCCACGTCGCGCGGTTTCGAGGTCTTCCTCCTCGTGCTGGCCGTCGGCATCGTCGTCGTCGCCCTCGTCGTCTTCGTCGAGCAGTCGCAGCGGCGCATCCCCGTGCAGTACGCCAAGCGCATGGTCGGGCGTCGCACCCTCGGCGGCACGAACACGTACATCCCGATCAAGGTGAACATGGCGGGCGTCGTGCCGGTCATCTTCGCCTCGTCGCTGCTGTACATCCCGGCACTGATCGCCCAGTTCAATCAGACGCCCGACGCCAACGGCAACATCCCCGGTTGGGTGACGTGGATCCAGCAGTATCTGACGAAGGGCGATCACCCGCTCTACATGCTGCTGTACTTCCTGCTCATCGTCGGGTTCACCTACTTCTACGTCGCGATCACGTTCAACCCCGTCGAGGTCGCCGACAACATGAAGAAGTACGGCGGATTCATCCCCGGCATCCGTGCCGGTCGGCCCACGGCGGAGTACCTCGACTACGTGCTGACCCGCATCACGCTGCCGGGCTCGATCTACCTCGGGCTCATCGCGCTGCTGCCGCTGGTGGCGCTCGCGACGGTCAGCGCCAATCAGAACTTCCCGTTCGGCGGCGCCTCGATCCTCATCATCGTCGGTGTCGGTCTGGAGACGGTCAAGCAGATAGACGCGCAGCTGCAGCAGCGTCACTACGAAGGGCTGCTGCGATGACCGCCGCGCGCCTTCTCATCATCGGACCGCAGGGTTCCGGCAAGGGCACGCAGGGCGTGCGCATCGCCGACGCCCTCGGCATCCCCGCCGTCTCGACGGGGGACGTGTTCCGCGCCAACGTGAAAGAGGGCACGGAGCTCGGTCTGAAGGTCAAGGCGATCATCGACGCGGGCGACCTCGTCCCCGACGCGCTCACCGGGGAGATCGTGCGCGATCGCCTGGCCCAGCCGGATGCCGCCGGTGGTTTTCTCCTGGACGGCTACCCGCGCAACCTCGGACAGGTGGGCGACCTCGACGGTTTCCTGGACGAGAGGGCCGAGCCCCTCACCGCGGTCATCGAGTTGGTGGTGCCGCGCGACGAGTCCATCCAGCGGCTGTCGCTGCGGGCGGCCGAACAGGGTCGCGCCGACGACAACGCCGAGTCGATCGCGAAGCGTCTGGCCATCTACGAGTCCGAGACGGCGCCGATTCTCGACGTCTACCGCGAGCGCGGCATCGTCGACCAGATCGACGGTGTCGGCTCCCTGGACGAGGTGTACGCGCGCATCCAGGACGCCCTGGCGGCTCGCGGCATCGCCGCTTCCTGATGGGACTTCGGCGCTCCCTGTACAAGACCCCGGCGCAGCTGCGTGCGATGGTCGAGCCGGGTCTGATCACCGCGGCCGCGCTGGACGCGGTGCGCGCACTGATCGCCCCGGGCGTGACCACGGCTGAGCTGGATGCCGCGGCATCCGAGGTCATCCTCGCCCGCGGGGCCGAGTCGAACTTCCAGCTCGTGCGCGGCTACCGCCACACGACCTGCATCTCGGTGAACGACCAGGTCGTCCACGGCATCCCCGGCGAGCGCGTGCTCGAGCCGGGCGATATCGTGTCGATCGATGCCGGTGCGCAGTTCAAGGGCTGGAACGGCGACTCGGCCATCACGGTGGTCGTCCCCGGCGGGGATCCGGTTGTGCAGGCGTCGCGCGAGCGGCTGTCGCAGGTGACCGAGGGCTCGCTCTGGGCGGGCGTGGCCGCGCTCGCGTCGGCGTCTCGCGTCGGTGAGATCGGTGACGCGGTGCAGGGCTACATCGAGCGCGCGGGGGAGAGCTACGGCATCCTTCGCGACTACGTCGGCCACGGCATCGGCCGCCGGATGCACGAGGGCCCGACGATCTTCAACTACCGGGTGTCCGACCTGGGCCCCGCGGTGCGTCCCGGCCTGTGTGTCGCGATCGAACCGATGATCACCGCCGGCTCCGAGGAGACCTTCGTCGAGGACGACGACTGGACGGTCACGACTGTCGACGGCAGCGACGGAAGCCACTGGGAGCACAGCGTCGCCGTTCACGAGAACGGCGTGTGGGTGCTGACCGCCGCCGACGGCGGCGCCGCCGGTCTCGCCCCCTTCGGCGTCACCCCCACCCCCATCGCCTGACCCGCGCTGCGCGCACTCTGCTCCCCGCGAGCCGCCATCCTCGGCGCGAGCCGACATCATCGGCCGCGCCGCAGGATGTCGGCTCGGCGCCGCAAGAGCGGCTCGCGTGGTGCACGGAGGTTCCTCCCCCGGGCACCCCGCGGGCGGCTGTGTCCACCGCGGGCGAGGAGGGAGATCCGGACGTCGCGCGGC
>NZ_BADB01000318.1:0-1600 GCF_000333415.1 Microbacterium sp. B24
CCAGTCCGCCTACGCCGACGGCTCTCTCACGCTCCGCGTCGATCCCGGACCGGCGCAGGCCGCCTACCCGGTGCTCACCGGGTTCGAGGTCCGTCAGGGCGGCCAGCGCGTGGCGGTGTGCACCCCGCAGGGCATCTGCCCGCCGATCAGCGCCCCGAACGGCGAGCAGCGCTCCTACGAGGCCGTCGCGGTGAATGCGGTGGGGTCATCGCTCACCGCGGTGCGCACGACCGCGTGGGCGTACGACCCGCCGTCCGCTCCCACGGGTGCGACCGCGGCTCCCGTCGTCGCGGGGGCCGACGGCGGCGTCGCGTCGCTGGCGATCTCCGGCGTGGATGCCGCGAACACCGGATCCCTGCAGATCACCAGTCCGGTCGGCGAGACGCAGACGATCGCCGTCGGCTCGTCGCAGACCACCGTCACGGTGCCCGCGTTCCGCGTGGGCGCGAACACGGCGACCGACGTGACGATCACACCGTTGTCGCGGTACACGGCCCCGCCGGGCCTGCCCGGCCCCGCCATCGGCTCCACGACGGTGTCGGCGCACGGCATCGGTGCGCCGACGCAGGGCACGCTGACCCTCACGGCCGTCAACGTCGGCGGCGGCCGCGTCGACATCACGGCGGTGGGAACGGCGACGCCGGGGGGCGACGGCGCCCGCGTGCGGTACGGCATCGTGCGTCTCGACGGCCCCGTCGGCCAGGACGGCGCCCCGGTCTCCGTCGACAGCTGTCGCACGAGCGACGACGGCGGACAGCGCGTCTTCCGCGGTCTCCCGGACGGGCGCCTGTACACCTTCGCCCTCTGCGCGGAGTCGTGGTTCGATTCCCGCTCCTTCGGTCGGGCCACCGTCACCAACACGGTGCGCGCGGTGCAGAGCGGAGCCGCGCCGACCGGGTACACCTTCGTCGTCGGCCCCACCGCCCACGTTGCCGGCGACGGCACCCCGTCGGGCCGCGCCACGTGGACGATCGATCAGACGCCCACGTCGCCCGAGACGCCGCCGAACGACAACAACGTCGTCTTCCGGGGACTGCCGAGCAGCGTGTTCGACAAAGACCCCGGGATCGAGGTGCGCTACGAGCACAAGGACGGGTGGTGGCAGTCGGACTGGGGCAATGTCGTCCCCGCCGCCGGCAGCGCTCCCTACCAGGTGCAGGCGTCCTGGTCGCTCGGCACGTGCACCGGCGGCACGACCCTCACGCGCACCGCCGGATCGAGCGGCTCGGATGCCGCGGTGACGTTCGATGCCGCCGGCATCCGCTACTACGACAAGAACGACGCGTTGCTGGTTCCCGGAACGGACCCGTGGACGGTGCCCGCGGAGGCCGTGCGCGTCACCGGCATCCGTGTCGTCGTCGACTGGTCCGGGCAAGGCTGGAACCTCGCCCCCGCGAGCGCAGAGCTCGCGACACGCTGTACGCCCTCCACCGCGCCGAACCCGGCCGGCTGACCCGACGGAGTCCTCATGACGATCACCACCGAGCAGGCGACCTGGTTCGCCCAGACCTTCGCGCAACTGGCCGACAACGTCGAGCGCGCCGTGCTCGGCAAGCGTCACGTCGTCGAGCTCATCCTGACCGCCATGCTCAGCGAAGAC
>NZ_BADB01000317.1:0-2498 GCF_000333415.1 Microbacterium sp. B24
CGAGCTCGGTCCCGGGGATCCTCTAGAGTCGCTCGTCGTGCGGATCCGGGGCGACGCGCAGCCGGCCCTGCAGTCGTTCGCGGTGGTCGATGTGGCGGGCTCGCGCGTGTCGGTCGACGTCGCCCCGCACGTCACGGGGACCGCCGGCGACCTGACGCTCACCGCGGCGCGCGTGCTCGACGATGCGGCGGCCACCGCGACCGTCGTCGGCGGCTCGACCACGTTCGACGTCGTCGCGGCGTCGCCGGGCGCCTACCGAGTTGCCGTCACGGTGTCTTCGGGAGGGCACGAGGCCACCGGCACCGTCCGACTCAAGCTGCTCGACCCCGGCGGGCCCGCCGACCTGTCCACCTCGCCGGTCGTCGCCTTCGTGCGTCCGCAGGCCGATGCCACCGTCGACGTCCTGGCCGCGGTCACCAACCCCACCCGGCGGGTGCTGCTGCTGAGCGATCTGGTCATCCGCCCGGTCACCGGTGCGTCCCTGTCGGCCGACGTCGTGGCCCAGAGCCAGCTGCGGGTGTCGGGCTCGACGGCATCCGGCGCGTCGGGTCTGCTGGGAACCGTCTCGTACCGGGTCGGCGACGGCACGACCGACGAGGGTTCGGCCATCACCGGTGAAGCGACGGTGTACCTGCTGCCGCCCGCCGCCGAGCAGGCGCCGATCGCCGTCGACGATCGTGCCGTCGTGCGCGCGGGCGCGCAGATCGACATCCCGGTGCTGGACAACGACGTCGCGGCGGTCGGCACCCGCCCTCGCCTGGACCCGGAGTCGATCGTCGCCTCGCGCCCCGACGTCCTCGCCTTCGCCGCCGGCGATGTGCTGCGGGTGCTGGCTCCCACGACGCCGGGGGACGTCACGATCTCCTATCGGGCGTTCACGACCGGCGCACCGGCGCTCGGCGACACCGCCACGGTGCACCTGAGCGTGGTCGGCGACGGAGCGAACCGCGACCCCCTGCCGCGGACGCTCTCGGGGCGGGTGCTCAGCGGACTGTCCACGGTCATCGCGTTCGACGGCTTCGGGATGGATCCGGACGGCGACGTCGTGCGTCTGGATCGCATCGTCGATCAGCCCGCGCACGGCTCGGCCGTCATCTCCGCCGACGGTGCGTCCATCGTCTACTCCAGCGATGCCGGGAGTTCGGGGCAGGACACGTTCACCTACCGGGTGGTGGACCCGTCGGCGCCGCGGGCGTCGGAACCGTCCGCGTCCGGGTGCTGAGCGGCGATGCCAGTCCTGCCCCCATCACCTTCACCGATTACGTGCAGGTGCAAGCCGGTGACGGCAACGTGCTGCGCGTGCATCCCCTCGCCAATGACATCGACCCCCTGCAGGGCACGCTGACCCTGCAGCGGGTGCGCCCCGACGTGCCTCAGTTCGCGTTGGACGGGTCGCCGACGGCGGAGTTCACTCGTCTGCAACAGCGACTCGTGTCGCAGAGCGACGACACGGTCACGATCGCGGCGGGACCGACACCCGGGACGATGTCGTTCCTCTACGACGTGGTCTCCTCGGCCGGAAACACCGCCCGCGGCCTCATCGTCGTGCGGGTGGTCGCCCAGCGCGTCGCCGACTTCCCGGTCGTCTCCGACACCGTGCTCGACGCCGACGGACGCGCTGATCTGGCGCGAGGCATCGACGTGCTCTCCGGCAAGGTGCTGTGGTCCGGCGGCGACACGGGCGACCTGTCGGTCGGGCTCTGGGCACCGGTGGACGGCATCACCGTCGAGGGGACGCGCCTGGTGGGCACCGTCGACGACCGCGCCCACGTGATCCCCTTCTCGGTCACGGGGCAGACGTCCGCCGGACCCGTGACGACGTACGCGTTCCTGAGGATCCCGGCCGCCGCCGATACGCCGTTGGCGCTGCGTGCCGGGGCGCCCCCGCTCACCGTCGGCGAGAACGCGCAGGCCGATGTCGACCTCGCCGCGCTCATCACGGTGCCACGCGGTCGCGCCCTGGAGCTGTCCGGCGAGACCCGCGCCTCGGGCGCGCGGCCCGGGGCATCGTGCACCGCCGTCGGCGGAACCACCCTGCGTTACGCGGCCGGCGCGGACGCGCCGTGGACGGACACCTGCCGGGTGCTCGTACGCCTGGCCGGTCAGCCGGCCTGGACCGTCCTGGCCATCCCGGTCGTGGTGACCCCGATCGCCCCGCAGCCGCGGCTGTCACCGGCCGCGCTCGAGGTCGCTCCGGGCGACACCCAGGTCTTCGACCTCGGCGCGATGACCACCTGGCAAGGGCGCCCCGAGGCGATCGTCTACCGGGTCGACGGGACCCCGGCATCCTTCGACCTCGCGCTGCAGGGCGCGCAGCTGAGCGTTCGAGGCCGCGATGCGGCCGCGCCCGGCACGATCGAGAGCGTCGTCGTCCAGGTGACGTCGCACCCGGGTGTCGCTCCGGCGCGGATCTCCCTGCGGGTCGGCGCCGCCCCGTCCACGTTGCCCCAGGGCGGTTCGGTGCAGCAGCGACTCTAGAGGATCCCCGGGACCGAGCT
>NZ_BADB01000316.1:0-2114 GCF_000333415.1 Microbacterium sp. B24
GTCCACGGTCGAGGAGAAGGACATCCGCGCCCGCTACGACCGCATCAAGGGCTCCGCGGTGAACCCCGTGCTGCGCGAGGGCAACAGCGACCGCCGCGCGCCGCTCGCGGTCAAGAACTACGCCAAGAAGCACCCGCACCGCAACAAGCCCTTCGCGGCCGGGTCCAAGACCCGCGTCGCCACCATGGGGCACGACGACTTCAAGAGCAACGAGAAGAGCTGGATCGCCGCGCACGACGACGTCCTGAGCATCCGTCACACCGCCACGGACGGGACGGTCACGGTTCTCAAGGAAGGGCTGAAGGTGCTGCCGCGCGAGGTCGTGGACGCCACGTTCCTCTCCGCGAAGGCTCTCGACGCCTTCCTCGCCGACACGATCGCGCAGGCCAAGGCCGAGAACGTCCTGTACTCCGTGCACCTGAAGGCCACGATGATGAAGGTCAGCGACCCGATCATCTTCGGCCACGTCGTCCGCGCGTTCTTCGCCGACGTCTTCGACGCGTACGGAGAGCAGCTCGCCGCGGCGGGCCTCAACGGCAACAACGGACTCGGCTCGATCCTCGCCGGTCTCGGCGAGCTCGCCGACGGTGAGGCGATCTCGGCCCGCATCGCGCAGGACCTCGAGACCGGCCCGCGGCTCAGCTACGTCAACAGCGACAAGGGCATCACCAACCTGCACGTGCCGTCCGACGTCATCGTCGATGCGTCGATGCCCGCTCTCGTGCGCAACGGCGGCAAGCTGTGGGGCGTCGACGGCGCCGAGGACGACACCATCGCGGTCATTCCCGACTCGTCGTACGCCGGCGTCTACCAGGCCGTGATCGACGACGTCATCGCCAACGGCCCCCTCGACCCGGCGACGATCGGTACCGTGCCGAACGTCGGCCTCATGGCGCAGGCCGCCGAAGAGTACGGCAGCCACGACAAGACCTTCGAGATCCCCGCCGACGGTGTCGTCGAGGTGCTGGACTCCGCCGGCACCGTGCTCATCGAGCACCACGTCGAGAAGGGCGACATCTGGCGCGCGACCCAGGCCAAGCACATCGCGATCATGGACTGGGTGCGCCTGGCCGTCACCCGCGCGCGGGCCACCGGCGTTCCCGCCGTCTTCTGGCTCGACGTCAACCGCGCCCACGACGCGCAGCTCATCGGCAAGGTGCACCAGGCGCTCGCGACGCTGGACACCGGCGACATCACCATCGTGATCCTGCCTCCGGAGGAAGCGACACGCTACACGCTCGCGCGCCTGCGCAAGGGCGAGGACACGATCTCGGTGACCGGCAACGTGCTGCGCGACTACCTCACCGACCTGTTCCCGATCCTCGAGGTCGGCACCTCGGCCAAGATGCTCTCGATCGTCCCGCTGCTGGCGGGCGGCGGCCTGTTCGAGACGGGCGCGGGCGGCTCGGCTCCCAAGCACGTGCAGCAGCTGCTGGAGGAGGACTACCTGCGGTGGGACTCGCTCGGTGAGTTCTTCGCGCTGGCGGCGTCCTTCGAGCATCTCGCCGAGTTCACCGGCAACGCGAAGGCGAAGACCCTCGCCGACACGCTGGATGCCGCCACCGGCACTTTCCTCGAGGAAGACCGTTCGCCGGGCCGTTCGCTCGGGACGATCGACAACCGCGGCAGCCACTTCTACCTCGGCCTGTACTGGGCTCAGGAGCTGGCCCGTCAGACCGCGGATGCGCAGCTCGCCGCGGCATTCGCGCCCGTCGCCGAGAAGCTCGCCGCGGCGGAGCAGCAGATCGTTGCCGAGCTGAACGGGGTGCAGGGCCAGCCGGTCGACATCGGCGGCTATTACCACCCCGACGAGGCGAAGGTCTCCGCGGTGATGCGCCCCTCCGAGACGCTCAACGCGGTCATCGACGCGCTCTGACCCACAGGCGGATACGAGAACGGCCCGGGGTGATACCCGGGCCGTTCTCGTTGCGGCGTTCCGAACGCGTCGCGAGCGTCAGTCGTGGATCCAGACGTCGACTCCCGTCGGCGACCAGTCGTAGATCTGCTTTTGCGCGGTAGTTCGGCATGCCCACGCCAGCCGTGGCTCTGCGGCGTGCCGAAATTGTTGTGCCAATAGACCCCGTGGAACGCCTCATCGCCGTTGAAGTACATGA
>NZ_BADB01000315.1:0-1209 GCF_000333415.1 Microbacterium sp. B24
GTGGGTGGGGGCGTGGGTCTCGCGGCGCAGCGGCTCGGTCAGGGCGAAGATGTGCGTGACGCGTCCGGCCAGCATGCGTGCCCCCGCGTTCGGCGCGTAGCCGAGGCGGTGTGCCGCATCGACGACCCGACGGCGCGTGTCGGGAGAGATCGGGCGTTTGCCGCTCAGCGCATAGGAGACGGTGCTGATCGACACGCCGGCGGCCGCGGCCACCTCATCGATGCGTGCCATGCCGACTCCTCTGTCGTATCGAAGCGCTTCGAGCGAAGCTGGTGATCACGATAGAGCGCGCGGCGTCATCGACGCAAGAGTTTTGTGGAGATTGGCAACAAACAGGATCGTCGGGCGGTTCCCTGGCGCCCGGCTCGGCTGCTCCTACAGACGGACTTCGGCGACGACCTCGCCGAACTCGGTCTCGCCGACGGGGGTGAACCCGACCCTGCGGAAGAACGCATCGGGGCCGCCCTGCCCCTCCTCGTAGATCACGTGCACGTGGTCCATGCCGCGGCTGCGGGCCTCTTCCAGGAGCTGCTCGACGGCGAACCGGCCGACCCCGCGGCCCTGGTCGTCGGCGTCGACGTTGATGCGCCAGAGCACGGAGCGGAAGTGCTCGCTCGGCGCCTCGGGATCGAAGTTCGCGCTCACGAAACCGACGACCTCGTCACCGTCGAGCACCACGCGCTGCCACGCGGTGCTGGGGTTTGCCACCGTGCCGGCGACGGCATAGCTGGTGGGGGCGAGATACTGCTCCTGCCCCGGTTTGAGCGACATCGTGTTGACGGCGACGATCGTCGCGGCGGACAGTTCCTCGAGGCGCAGCTCGGTCATGCCCTCAGGCTACCCCGGGCGAAAGCGCGGGGGGCACCCTCCGAATGGTGAGAAAACCCCCAGCGCTGCGCGTGCGCAAGAGGATGCCGAGGAGCGGGGCGAGAATTATCTTGACGTCAAGATAGTTTCCGTCGATGCGATAGCCTGGAGGCGACCCCGCGACGCTCACCACGACGCCCACGACGACGCTCACGACGGAGAGATCACACGTGCCCGAGTCCACCATCATCTACACCCACACCGACGAAGCGCCGGCCCTGGCGACGGCATCGTTCCTGCCGATCGTGAAGGCCTTCGCCGGGCAGGCGGGCGTCGAGATCGACACCCGCGACATCTCGCTGGCCGGCCGCATCCTCGCCGCTTCCCGCAGCGCCTCGCGCC
>NZ_BADB01000314.1:0-1085 GCF_000333415.1 Microbacterium sp. B24
ATGATGCGGACGGCCTTGACGACGCGCCCGAATGAAGCGATGACGTCCTGGTCGTTGGAGTGGATCGCACCCGAGTGGCCGAGACCTCGAAGTCGACCATCTGGCGCGCGAGGTCGATGCCCTCCGCCGGCGTCTTCGCGCGCAGCACGGCGAGCACCGGCGCGAGCTTCTCGCGCGTGAGAGGCTCCTGCGGGCCGACGCTGCCGACCTCGGCGAGGATGATCGACGTGTTCTCCGGAACGGTGAAGCCCGCGTGCTCCGCGATCCACTGCGGCGACTGGCCGACGACGGTCGGGTTCAGCTTGGCGCCGGCACAGTTCTCGCTGTCGGCCGTGACGCCGAAGATGAACTCCTCGAGCAGGCGCTTCTCGGCGGGCGTCGCCATGTAGGCGTGCAGACGCGCGAACTCGGCGAGGGCCTCTGCCGCGATCGGCTCGTCGAGGATGACGGCCTGCTCGCTGGCGCACACCATGCCCATGTCGAAGGACTTCGACAGGACGATGTCGTTGACGGCGCGGCCCACCTTGGCGGTGCGTTCGATGAAGGCCGGGACGTTGCCGGCGCCGACGCCGAGGGCGGGCTTGCCGCACGAGTAGGCGGCACGGACCATCGCGTTGCCGCCGGTGGCGAGGATGAGGGCGACGCCCGGGTGGTTCATCAGCTCGCCGGAGGCCTCCATCGAGGGCTCTTCGATCCACTGGATGCAGTTCTCCGGAGCGCCCGCGGCGATCGCCGCGTCGCGGACGATCTTCGCCGCGGCGACGGAACACTTCTGGGCCGCCGGGTGGAAGCCGAACACGATCGGGTTGCGGGTCTTCAGTGCGATGAGCGACTTGAAGATGGCGGTCGAGGTCGGGTTGGTGACGGGGGTCAGGGCGCAGATGACGCCGACCGGGTCGGCGATCTCGGTGATGCCGGTGATCTCGTCGTGCGAGATGACGCCGACCGTCTTCTGATTGATGATCGAGTTCGTCACGTGCTCGCAGGCGAACATGTTCTTCACGGCCTTGTCCTCGAACAGGCCGCGGCCGGTCTCTTCGACCGCCATGAGCGGACTCTAGAGGATCCCCGGGACCGAGCTCAAT
>NZ_BADB01000313.1:0-3640 GCF_000333415.1 Microbacterium sp. B24
GCGCCAGCGGATGGGTTGCGTGGAGCGGATGGGGCGCGGGGGTGGGACCGGTCACAGCTTCGGGTTCTGACACAGATCACACGCTAACGTGCACCCCCGCCGGATGCACATCGACGGGGGTCATCTTCACGAGGCCCTTACCTGGTCGTTACATCCGCCCGCGACGAGGCGGCGGAGCGCTCGCGCTCGCCGCGTTCGGCGCGGCGCGCCGCTTCGAGCTCGGCCGTGGCGAGCGCGACGGCGTTCTCCGCCGTCCGCACCCGACGCTGGAGGAAGGTCGCCGACCCGTAGCGCGCACGCACGCGGTCGTCCTGCTCCTCCGCGACGGTGACGATGTACGACGTGGAGATCAGGATCACCTGAGCCGACAGGTTGACCCAGAGCAGCAGTGCGATGAGCGCTGCGAACGAGGCCAGCAGCGGGTTCGACGTGGCTCCGCCGACGAAGAGCCCCGACAGCTGCTGCAGCACCGTGAGCCCGACGGCGCCGATCAGGGCCCCCGTCAACAGCGCCGTAGCCGACGCCCGCACCCCCGACAGCACCCGGAACAGCACCGCGACGACGACGGCATCCAAGACGAAGGTGACGAGAATGGCCAGCCAGCGGGTGCCCCACGCGATGGCCGGGTCTTCACGGGCCAGACCCAGCCACTGGGCGACCACGTCGAGTCCGGCGGTGCCGATCATGGTGACGACGGCGGAGGCCAGCAGCGCGGCGCCGACGCCGACGGCCAGCGCAAGGTTGCGCAGCAGGACGAGCCACACGGGAACGTCGTCGATGAGTTTGTCGCACACGATGCGCATCGCCGTCCGCAGCGACCCGATCGCACCGATCGCGGCACCGACGAGACCCACCAGCGAGAGCGCGCCGGCGATGGACAGGCCGACCGGGAGCGAGATCTCGTCGACCTTCACGAGGCCGTTCTCGCCGACGAGGCCCGGCACAGCCCGGTCGACGGCCGCCACCAGCGCCCGCCACGCATCCGTGTCGCCGGACAGCCACAGGGCGGCGATCGAGAATCCGAGCAACACCGCCGCGAAGAGGCTGAACAGCGTGCGATAGGTGACGCTGTCGGCGAGCATCGGCCCCCGCCGTTCGCTGTAGCGCAGGAACGCTCGCACCGGCGTGAGCGTCAGGGCGCGCGCGATGATGCGGGACAGATCCATGCCGCCCAGGATATGCACCTCACGCACGACGCGCAGGGCCTTGACAGCGGCCGCCGTGCGTCACACGAGGTCGGCGAGCACTCCGATCCACGTCCCGATGACGAGGAACGGCCCGAAGGGGATGCGGGTGGACCTGGTCGCCCGTCGCGCGGCCAGCAGGACGATGGCGACGACGCCCGCAGCGAGGAAAGCGGCGACGACCCCGAGCAGCACGGCAGACCATCCGACCCAGCCGAGAAGCACGCCGACGAGCGCGGCCAGCTTGACGTCGCCGCCGCCGATCGCTCCGCGCCCCGCCACGCGCAGCAGTACGAAGAAGACGAACAGCGCCGCGCCGGCACCGAGCGCGCGCACCAGTGCGGCCCACGGGGAGCCGAACGCACAGGACGCCGTAAGAAGCGCGATCGTCACGATCAACGCAGGAAGAACGATCCTGTTCGGCAGGCGATGCGTGCGCACGTCGACGACGGTGAGGACCACGCCGGCCACGGCGGCGACGAGGTAAGCCGACGCGGCGAGGATCGTGGCCGGATCAGCCATCGAGAACCTCCAGCGCCACCCGTACGGTGCCCGCGGAACCGATGCCCTCGGCCTCGCGAACCGATCGCTTCAGCGGCAACACGTAGCGTGCGCGGTGCGCGTCGGGGAAGACGGACGTGCGCCACTGCGAGCCGCCGATGACGACCGCGACGCGGACAGCGCCGAATCCGCGCGGCGGCCGCGGGAGGTCGCGGATGTCGGCACTGAGCTCGCCCGGCAGCTCGACGAAGTACCAGTCCTCGCGTCGGGCGTCCCAGCGAAAGATCTCCCCGTCGAACTCGAAGCGCACGCGGTCATCGTAGCGACCTCGTGCGCGCCGCCGTCGACGGTGTGCACAGCCTCGAGGACGCCCGGCAGGCGCGGAGAAGGGGGCCGGGTATGCTCCCCCGGCCCCCTTCGTTCCGCAGCGTCGGTCAGGCGCTGGCCTTGGCCTTCTTGGCCGTCGCCTTGGCGGGCGCCGTGCGCACGGTTCCCGTCACGGCCTCGCTCTCGGCGTGGGCGACCTTGCGGGCCGCGCGGACCTCCTCGAAGGAGGTGCCGTAGTAGGCGGCCTCCATGAGGGTCTTCATGTCCTCGATCATCGGCATCCGCGGGTTCGCCGGAGCGCACTGGTCGCGGTACGCGGCCAGGGCGAGCTCCTGCAGGCCCGAGATGAAGGTGGTCTCGTCGACGCCCTGCTGCTGGAACGACCGCTCGATGCCGACCCGGTCGCGCAGCTCCTCGACGGCGCGGGCGTAGCTTTCCACGCCCTCCTCCGGGGTGGATGCCGGAGGCCCGAGTGCTTGGCGATCTCCTGGAACCGCTCGGGCGCGATGTAGCGCTCGTACTTCGGCCAGCTGGTCAGCTTGGTCGGGACGGTGCCGTTGTAGCGGATCACGTGGGGCAGGTAGACCGCGTTCGTGCGGCCGTGCACCAGGTGATAGGTCGCGCCGGTCACGTGCGCCATGGCGTGGACGATCCCGAGGAACGCGTTTCCGAAGGCCATACCCGAGATGGATGCCGCGTTGTGCATCTTCTCGCGGGCCTTGATGTCCTCGGCATCCGTCGAGTTCGGCTGCGCCTTGGTGCTGCGCTCGATGTTCTCGAAGATGAGTTTGATCGCGTGCAGGCACAGGCCGTCGGTGTAGTCGTTCGCGTACACCGACACGAAGGCCTCGGTGGCGTGCGTCAGCGCGTCGAAGCCCGCGTCGGCGACCAGGAAACCGGGCAGCACCTTGGTGAGCACGGGGTCGATGATCGCGACCGACGGGGTCAGCGCGTAGTCGGCGAGCGGGTACTTCATGCCCGTCTCGTCGTCGGTGATGACGGCGAACGGGGTCATCTCGCTGCCGGTACCCGAGGTGGTCGGGATGCAGACGAGCTTCGCCTTCTTGCCGAGCTCGGGGAACTTGAACGCGCGCTTGCGCACGTCGAAGAACTTCTCGCACATGTCGGAGAACTCCACCTCGGGGTTCTCGTACAGCAGCCACATCACCTTGGACGCGTCCATCGGCGATCCGCCACCGAGGGCGATGATCGTGTCGGGCTGGAACTGACGCATGAGGTCGGCGCCGGCGCGCACCTCGGAGACCTTCGGCTCCGGCTTGACGGTGTTGATCAGCTGCACCTGCACGCGGTTGTCACGCCGGTTCAGCACATCCATGATCTTGTCGACGTAGCCGAGCTTGGTCATGGTCTCGTCGGTGACGATGGTCACGCGCTCGACGCCGCGCATGTCGGCGAGGTAGCGGACGGCGTTCGGCTCGAAGTAGGTCTTCGCCGGGATCTTGAACCACTGCAGGTTGTTGTTGCGACGCCCGATGCGCTTGACGTTCAAGAGGTTCACCGCCGAGACGTTGTTGGAGACCGAGTTGTGTCCGTAGGAGCCGCAGCCGAGGGTCAGCGACGGCATGAACGCGTTGTAGATGTCACCGATACCGCCGAGGGCCGACGGG
>NZ_BADB01000312.1:0-169 GCF_000333415.1 Microbacterium sp. B24
ATCGAGCCGGTACCCGGGGATCCTCTAGAGTCCTACACCGCCGTGTCGAACTACTCCGCCGACCGCATTCGCGAGTGGGTGCGCATCGCCCGCGAGCTGGGCGTCGCCGAACCCGTCGCCATCCAACCCCACTACAACCTCGTGCACCGCGAGACCGAGAACGACATCG
>NZ_BADB01000311.1:0-1677 GCF_000333415.1 Microbacterium sp. B24
ACTTCGCCCACGCGGTCGTCGTCGCCGAGTGGCCGGCGCGTTCGCCGATGCCGTCGCCGACCGCTGGTGGGAGGTCGAGATCGACCGGGCTGGAGCGGCACCGGCGTCGACAACGCCTGCGGCACCGCCGGTCCCCACATGGCCGCGATGGAGGACGCCGCACCACGGCTCGTCCGCATCACCCGCCACGGGTGAGCGCTCCGGCGGGCGTTCACCCCGATTACCCTGGAGGGGTGATCCTCGGCATCGACACCTCGCTCGGCACCGCCGTCGGCGTCGTCGATCCCGACGGTGCGGTCCGCGCCGACCGCACCAGCGACAACCCGCTCGGCCACGCCGAAGTCATCGGCGACCTCCTGCGCGACGCGCTCGCCGACGCGGCCCGGGGCCCGATCGGACAGACCGGGGCGGCAGAGTCGGTCAGCCTCACACACGTCGCCGCCGGCATGGGGCCGGGCCCCTTCACGGGGCTGCGGGTGGGCATCGCGGCCGCGCGCGCCTTCGCTCTCGCGCGGAACCTTCCGGTCGTCGCCGTGCCCAGTCACGACGCGGCGGCGCTGGCGATCCTCCTCGACGATGCCCTCGCCGATCCGTACGCGCCCGCACGCCGATTCGCCGTCGTGACCGATGCCCGCCGGCGAGAGGTCGCCTATTCGGTGTACGAGGGCATGGATGCCGACGGTCTTCCGATCCGCGCGACGGGACCAGCCCTGGCCCTGCGCACCGAGATCGACGCGATGCTGTCCGCACACGAGGCGGACCGCGTCGAGGTGACGACGATCAGCGCGGCCATGCTCGCCGTCGTCGCGGCGCGCGCCGTCGCCGCGGGACGCGAGCTCGCCGGTGCCGAGCCGTTGTACCTGCGTGCTCCCGACGTCACGCTGCCGAAGAGCGTCATCCGCCCGGGCGTCGGGGGGCGCGCATGACGCTGCGCGCCGCCACCGTCGACGACCTCGCGGAGATCATGGACCTCGAACGCGCGTCGTTTCCGACCGACGCGTGGAGCGAGCCGATGATGCGCGAAGAGCTGCTCTCACCCCACGCGCACTACCTGGTCGACGTGGAGGCGGGGCGGTTGCTCGCATACGGCGGGGTGCGCGCCGTCGCGCGCGCCGCCGATGCCGACATCCAGACGATCACCGTCGCCGCGTCCGCGCGGGGCCGCGGGCGGGGGCGGACCCTGCTGTGGGCGCTGCTGGAGGCAGCGCGACAGCGCGGGGCGCGCGAGGTGTTCCTCGAGGTGCGTGCCGACAACCCGACCGCCGCCGCACTGTACGTCTCGGAGGGGTTCCTCGAGATCGCGCGTCGCCCCCGCTACTACCAGCCCGACGACGTGGATGCCGTCGTCATGAAGCTCGATCTCGTCGCCTGGGCCGCCGAGCGGCACGCGCAGACGCAGGTCGGGGGAGTGTGCTCATGACCGTTCGTGAACCGCTTGTGCTCGGCATCGAGACCAGTTGCGACGAGACCGGCATCGGCATCGTCCGGGGCCGCACCCTGCTCAGCAACACCATTTCGAGCTCGATGGACGAGCACGCCCGCTTCGGCGGAGTCGTGCCCGAGGTCGCCGCCCGCGCGCACCTCGAAGCTCTGCAGCCGGCGATCGACGCGCCCGTGGCCGAGGCCGGCATCCCCCTCACCGACGTGGATGCCGTGCCCGTCACGAGCGGGCCGGGT
>NZ_BADB01000310.1:0-13026 GCF_000333415.1 Microbacterium sp. B24
GTCACGCGCACTGGCAGCCCGCGCCCTCGCGCCGTTACCTCGATCCGCCCACGGCTCGCCAGCTGCGCGCCGAGGGCATCACGATGGTGCGGGTCGCCCCCAGCCTCTGGAGTCGCATCACCGGCCGCGCGGCCGGTCTCGCCGGCCGCGACATCTCCGTCGCCCGCTACCTCGCGACCACCACGCACCGCGGCGGCGACGCCACCAGCCGGGCGTGACCGACCGGCCGCGCTCGGTGCGCGTGCTCGTCGTGGAAGGGCAACCCCTCCTTCGCGATCTCCTCGCGCGTCTCATCGATCAGCAACCGGGCATGCGTGCCGTCGCGCTGTGCGACTCGGCCCGCGCGGCGATCGAGGCGACCGAACGCGCGATCGATGTGGCCCTCATCGGCCCGCACGTTCCCGACGGCGGCGGGGTGCCGCTCGGCGAAGCTCTGCGTGCCCGATCGAGCCGCCTCGGCATCGTCGTGCTGGCGGCGCCAGAGACGCGGGATCTTCTGCGCCGCGTGCCGGCGGAAGACGCGGCCGGCTGGGCCGTGCTCTCCAAGAACCTCTCGCTCACGTCCCCGGCTCTCGTGTACGCCCTCACGTCGGTCGCCGCCGGACGCCGCGTGCTCGATCCCGCCATCCGGGCGGAGAGCGTCGAATGGCGCGAGAGCCCGCTGTGCCGCCTCAGCGCCCGCCAGCGCGAGGTGCTCTCCCTCGTCGCCGAGGGTCTCAGCAACACGGCGATCGCCCGGCGACTGGCCCTTTCGCCCCGCTCGGTCGAAGCGCATCTGCGGGCGGCGTACGCCGTGCTCGGCGTGGGGTCCGACCCCGCACGCAATGCCAGAGTCGATGCCGTGCGCGCCTATCTCGCGCACGGGGGAGCCGAGCGCGAGACCGCGATGGGTGAGATTCCTCTCATCTAGCCCCACGAGCCGCCTCGGGTGGTCGATGATGGGCGTGCCCCATCCCCATGCGGTGACGAACCCCAGATGTCACCAATGGAAGGCGGTCGCCCTGCCCCTGCCGGGGGGCTGGCGCAGGGCGACCGCATCCCTCCGCGGCGTGCCAGTGCTCAGGTCGTCGGAGGTTCGGTGCGCGCCCGGGCGAGCGTCTCCGCGAAGACGGCGAGCACGATGCCGAGGCAGGCCCCCGCCGTGTTGGCGACGATGTCGAGCACGCTCGGCGTGCGCGCGGCCAGCGCGATGGCCTGGCCGGTCTCGATCGTGACGGTCGTCAGGAACGCAATCGGCATCACCAGCCACCGATCGCGCGCGAGAATCAGCGTCAGAAGGAAACCCAGCGGCACGAACAGCAGGATGTTCGCGCCGAACTCGATCCGTGCGTAGGTCAGCAGCGGAAAGACCCGCGTCACCGCTCGCAGCAGTGGCCCGGCCCCGGAGTCGACGGGAACCGGCCAGAACGCGATCAGCGCGAGCGCGATCACGTACGCTGACAACCATGCCCGGGCACTTCGCCCCCACCGCGTCAGTCGCGTCTGCCAGGTCGGCGTGAGACGCCCACCGAGTGGGGGAGAACCAGCCTCTTTCGTCATCGGGCTTCCCTTCTACCGGGTCGCCCCGTCGCGACGAGAATACGGGCGGATTATAAGGAATTCCCTCTCCCCTCTATGTAGACGAATGGTTACACTGACTACTACTTGGGGGTAGGAATGGTGGGGTTGAGCTGATGGCCCGGCGGGAGCCGCGCGCGATCAACGTGGTGTCAGCGTACTGGGACACCGCCGGAAGTGGCCGCTTCTTCACGCGCTGGAGCGCGGTCGTGTCGCTGCCCGTTTCGGCGCTTCTGCTCGTCGCCATCGTCGAGGGCACCCGTGACGGCTATGTGCAAGGCATTGCCGCGGCTGTGCTCAGCTGGGTCGTCCTCGCCCTTGCCGTTCTCGCCGTGGCCGCCGCCGAACGCCGAATGCGCGATCACCGCTCTCGTGCGCTCCTCGTCACCGTCACGCTGCTGCTCGTCGCGACCGCGCGTCCGATCCTCAACGAGACGTTCATCCACCTCCTCTACAACGGCCGCTCCGGCGGCGTGTGGGCGGCGCGCATCGGCACCAACGTCATCGTGGCTTTCGGTCTGTTCACCCTCGTCGCGATCATCACCACTCAGTACCAGCAGACCCGTGCGACCGCCGACCGTCTTGCCCACGCTCTGGGCCGCTTGGATGCCGCAACCGAGCAGGTCGTCACCGACGACCGTGACGCACGTCTGGTCATCCGCGGCCTCGTCGCGGAGCTTCGGGCCGAGCGCGACGCCATGCTGGCGCGCGTGATCGACTTCGACGCCGTGCGCGACTTCTCCGAACGCGTGCGCGCCGCGAGCCACCGCCTGGAGGAGATGGCCGCCGCCAGTGCGCCGGTTCCCGCGCTGTGGGTGCCGCGGTCGCGCGCCGCCCGGCACCGTCACGGGCTCGAGCGGCTCCAGCCGACGCCGCTGCTGTGGGTCGGGGCGCTCTACCTGCTCATGGCTGCGCCGTATCTGCTGACGGTGGGAGACGTCTCCGATGTCGTCATCGCCGGCGTCGCCGTCTTCCTGCTCGATCTGGCTGCCGGCGCCGTGCTGCGCGCGGCGCCGATCCACACCCGACGTGGCCGAGGCGTGATCTTCCTCCTCGTGTGGACGTTGGCGGGAATGACGTCCGCCGTCGTGGGACGTCTCCTGCTCCCGGCGACCGGGGCGCTGATGATCATCCCGGCGTTCGCCATGCCGCTCGCGGCCATCGTGCTCTCCCTCGCGATCGACACGTATCGCTGGGCGCGCACCGACGAGGCCGATGCCACCCGAGAGCTCGCCCGTGCGGCGGGTGACTTCGCCGACCGCGTGCGGCGAGCGCAGGCTCCGTTGCTGCACGCGGCATCCACCCTCCATGGGCGCGTGCAGGGGCGCTGCGTGATCTTCGCCGCTCGCGTCGACGAGAATCCGCCGACGGCCGACGACATCGCGCAGTTCCGTGTCGAGACCGACCGGGCGCTCGACGAGGTGCTCGTGCCCGTGCCGACGTCGGAGATCGAGACGGTGGGCGCCTTGCGGCGGATGCTGGCGGGGTGGGAGCCGATCATGGTGCTGGAGACCCGCATCGACGACGCCGCGGCGTCGGCCGTGGACGGTGCCGAGGCTGCCCCCATCGTCTCGGAAGTCGTCAACGAGGCCCTCGTCAACGCGGTCAAGCACTCCGGTGCGCGCGCGGCGCGGATCGACATCTCCACGGATGCCGGGGGAGACCTCCACGTGCGCGTCGCATCGGCCGGTGAGCTGCCTCGCGCGGTCATGCCCGTGCGGCCCTTCGCGGGACGAACGCTTCTCTATCAGGACGGGCGCGACGTCGTGCTCGAGTCGACCCTGCCGGCGACCCTGATCGCGGCCCCCGCCTGAGTCCGCACGTCATCTGGCCGTCGCCCGGCCGACACAGAGCGATCCTCTGCGGGCGCTATGCTCGCCCTACGCGCGCGTCCTCGGACGCCTCGGAGCAGACCCCCCTTCACGCCCCGCAGGAGATCGCATGTCCATTCGTTACAAGGCCGTCATCCCCGCAGCGGGTCTCGGCACGAGGTTCCTTCCCGCCACCAAGGCGATGCCCAAAGAGATGCTGCCCGTCGTCGACAAGCCGGCCATTCAGTACGTCGTCGAAGAGGCGGTGGCCGCCGGCATCCGCGACGTGCTCATCATCGTCGGCCGCAACAAGAACAACATCGCCAACCATTTCGACTCGGTCCCCGAGCTCGAGACGGCGCTGACGACGAAGGGCGACACCGCCAAGCTCGGCAAGGTCGCCCACTCGTCGCAGCTCGCCGACATCCACATCACCCGCCAGGGCGAACCGCGGGGGCTCGGGCACGCCGTGTCGCGAGCGGCCTCGTACGTCGGCGACTCCTCGTTCGTCGTCATGCTCGGCGACGACCTCATCGATGAGCGCGACCCGCTCCTTCCGACCATGCTCGCGGTCCACGAGCGCACCGGCGGTGCCGTCGTCGCGCTCATGGAGGTCGATCCCGAACAGGTCCATCTCTACGGCGTCGCCACCGTCGGAGCTCGCGGCGACGACGGATCGGTCCGCATCCTCGACCTCGTCGAGAAGCCCACCCGCGAGGATGCCCCCTCCCACCTCGCTGTCATCGGCCGCTACGTCCTGGGTCCGGAGGTGTTCGGAGTGCTCGCGCACACCGAGCCCGGCAAGGGCGGCGAGATCCAGCTCACCGATGCCCTCCGTGAACTCGCGGCCGATCCGGATGGGCCCGGCGTGTACGGCGTCGTCTTCAGCGGACGCCGCTACGACACCGGCGACCGGGTCGACTACATCAAGGCGATCCTGCAGCTCGCCTGCGACCGCGACGACCTCGGGCCCGAGCTGCGTCCGTGGATCAAACAGTTCGCCGCCGGCCTCGACGAGACGGCCGTTTCTCCGGCTCCGCCTGCGGTGGAGACGGCCTGATCCCGGTAGTCTGGTACCGACAACACAGGAACGGTGAGCTTCGCCTGCAGAGCCTGTCCCCCCAACCCCCGGTAGTGTCCCCACACGACCGGTTGGCGGTCGCCGACCCCCCGCGTGCGGCCGCCGCGACCGAGGAGCCGGAGTATCCCTTCGGCTCCTCGGTCGCCCTTTTTCACGGCACGTATCGAGCCGCCGTGCCCGCGTCGTCTCGACGGGTTTGGCGGTGATGACCGCGTAGCGTAGACTTTCCCTTTGGTGCTCGTGCTGCCTGCGGCCGACGCCACGAACGTGAGCCCTCCACTGGCGTGTTCACCTCCGCGGATCTCGTACCCGCGCAGCGAACCACCCCGGAGCGGGATTCACGAACCTCTCCGTTCGAATCAAGAAAGCAGCACTACTGTGACGCGCACCTACACCCCCAAGGCCGGTGAAGTGACCCGCGAGTGGGTCGTCATCGACGCGACCGACGTCGTTCTCGGACGCCTCGCCTCGCACGCCGCCGCCATCCTCCGCGGCAAGCACAAGCCCACCTTCGCGAACCACATGGACACCGGTGACTTCGTCATCGTCGTCAACGCCGAGAAGGTCGCCCTCACGGGTCAGAAGCTCCAGAAGAAGATGGCCTACCGCCACTCGGGCTACCCGGGCGGGCTCACGGCCACCTCGTACGCCGAGCTCCTCGAGAAGAACCCGGTCCGCGCCGTCGAGAAGGCGATCCGCGGCATGCTCCCCAAGAACAGCCTGGGTCGCCAGCAGCTGTCGAAGCTGAAGGTCTACGTGGGCGCCGAGCACCCGCACGCGGCCCAGCAGCCCACCCCGTACACCTTCGGCCAGGTCGCTCAGTAAGCGCGCCGAGAGACATAAGGACAACTCATGGCGAAGATCGCTGACTCCATCGAAGAGAACACCCTCGACAACGCGGAGAGCTACACCACCGAGAGCGCTCCGGTCGAGGCCGCTGCCGCGCCCCGCCCGGTGCTGTCGGTTCCCGGTGCCGCCGTCGGCCGCCGCAAGCAGGCCATCGCGCGCGTCCGCCTCATCCCCGGCTCCGGCACCATCACGGTGAACGGCCGCACGCTCGAGGACTACTTCCCCAACAAGCTGCACCAGCAGCTCATCAACGACCCGTTCACGGTGCTCGACCTCGCGGGTGGCTACGACGTCATCGCGCGCATCTCCGGCGGCGGCCCCTCGGGTCAGGCCGGTGCGCTGCGCCTGGGCATCGCCCGCGCGCTGAACGAGATCGACGCCGAGAACAACCGCCCGACCCTCAAGAAGGCCGGCTTCCTCTCGCGCGACGCCCGCGTCAAGGAGCGCAAGAAGGCCGGTCTCAAGAAGGCCCGCAAGGCTCCGCAGTACTCGAAGCGCTAAAGCTTCATGGCGCTGTTCGGGACGGACGGTGTGCGGGGCCTGGCCAACGGCCCCCTCACCGCCGACCTCGCGCTCACCCTGGCCCAGGCGACTGCCGTCGTCCTGGGCCAGGGCCGTATCGCCGAGGCGCGAAAGGCCGCGGGCAAGCGGCTCACCGCCGTGATCGCGCGCGATCCTCGCGTGTCCGGTCAGTTCCTGTCGGCGGCCGTCGAAGCGGGGCTCGCCTCGTCGGGCGTCGACGTCCTCGACGCGGGAACGCTGCCCACGCCGGCGGCTGCCTACCTCATCGGTGACATCGACGCCGACTTCGGCGTCATGATCTCGGCATCCCACAATCCTGCCCCCGACAACGGCATCAAGATCTTCGCCCGCGGCGGCGTCAAGCTCCCCGACGAGGTCGAGCGACGCATCGAAGAGGCGATGGCGGGGGAGAAGCTGCGTCCCACCGGTGGCGACGTCGGCCGCGTGGTGCGCTTCTCGGATGCCGAAGACCGCTACGCGATCCACCTGCTCGCGTCCCTGCCGCACCGCCTGGATGGGCTGCACGTCGTGCTGGACTGCGCGCACGGCGCGGCATCCGGTGTCTCTCCCGAGACGTTCCGCAACGCCGGGGCGAAGGTGACGGTCATCGGCGCCGATCCCGACGGCGTCAACATCAACGACGGCTACGGATCGACGCACCTCGAGAAGCTGTCGGCCGAGGTCGTGCGCACCGGCGCCGACGTCGGCATCGCGCACGACGGCGACGCCGACCGGTGCCTGGCGGTCGACGCCGACGGGCGCGTGATCGACGGCGACCAGATCATGGCGATCCTCGCCGTCGCGATGAAGCGCGACGGGCGGCTCAAGAACGACACGCTGGTGGCGACCGTCATGAGCAACCTCGGCCTGCACCGCGCGATGGCCGCCCAGGGCATCACCGTCGAGCAGACCGCGGTCGGTGACCGGTACGTGCTCGAGCGGATGAACGAGGGCGGCTTCTCCCTCGGCGGCGAGCAGAGCGGCCACGTCATCATGAGCCGCTACGCCACGACCGGCGACGGTGTGCTCACCGGGCTGCACCTGTGCGCCGAGATGGCGCGGACGGGGCGTTCGCTGGCCGATCTGGCGTCGGTCATGACCGTCTTCCCCCAGGTGCTGATCAACGTGCGCGGGGTCGAGCGTTCCCGCGCGACCGACGCCGACGTCCTCGCCGGCGTGCAGGTCGCCGAAGCGGCCCTTGGCGACAGCGGGCGCGTGCTGCTGCGCCCCTCGGGAACCGAGCCGATGGTGCGCGTCATGGTCGAGGCCGCCTCGCAGGGCGATGCGCAGCGCATCGCCGAAGAGCTCGCCGACATCGTCCGCGGCTGAGGCGGCGATCGTCGCAGATTACGCGCCGGTAAAACGTTGCCGGCGCTCTGGCGCTGCGCTCGCGCGGCGCCCTAGCCTGAGCCTGCACTCACTACCCATCCCCGAGCCCTGACCCGACAGGATCGGGGCTCTGCGGGCATGACGACTGGGGTGCGCGGCCCCTCCGTCAGCGTTCCCCCCGACGCACCCCCCCGACGGAGGGGCTGCTCCCCTCGACCGGCCGCCGGCGACGCTCAGGCCGGTTCCTGCCAGCTCAGCGACTCGATGTACCGCAGCAGCACGCCTTCGCGCAGCGCCCAGGGGCTCACCTCGAGTTCGTCGACGTCGAGCGCCGTCATGGCCGTGTGCAGCACCACGGCGGCCGCGACGATCTGGAAGGTGCGGTCGGCGGTGATGCCGGGCAGCTCCTGACGGGCGGATGCCGGGATACGTGCCAGCCGCGGAATCCACGAGCCCAGCGCTCCGCGGGGAAGCAGCATCCGCTCGCTGCCGCTCCACCCCGGAACGGGGTAGCCGGCGAGCTTGGCCAGCGACCGGATGGCCTTCGAGGAGCCGACGACGTGGTTC
Source organism: Microbacterium sp. B24 (assembly GCF_000333415.1). Lineage (NCBI taxonomy): Bacteria > Bacillati > Actinomycetota > Actinomycetes > Micrococcales > Microbacteriaceae > Microbacterium > Microbacterium sp. B24. The sequence goes on from NZ_BADB01000310.1 coordinate 7,717, forward strand.
GGTCGCGGCTGACCGGACATGCGCGCGGCGACGGGCGCGAGCACACCCCGCGCGTGCTCGCGCAGCACCTCCACGGCGTCTTCGCCGGGCGGGTCGTGGGGAAGGAACTCCACCGTCGTCCTTCCCGCGCCGAGAGGGACCGATGCGGCCACGTCGGGCAGCTCGTCCGCGCCGGCGGCGATCTCCAGCGATCCGCCGCCGATGTCGAAGAGCAGGATCTGCCCCGCCGACCAGCCGAACCAGCGGCGCACCGCGAGAAACGTGAACCGCGCCTCCGACTCGCCGCCCAGCACCTGCAGTTCCTGGCCGAGGGTCGTCTCGATCCGCGCGATCACGTCGGCCCCGTTCGTGGCCTCGCGCACCGCGCTGGTCGCGGTCGCCAGCAGCTCGACGACGTTCTCCGCCTGGGCGACGGCGCGGGCCTGCGCGACGGCATCCACGAGCGCCTCCACACCCGCCTCGCTGATCGCGCCGTCGGGCTCGAGATAGCGCATGAGACGCAGCACCGTGCGCTGGCTCGTCGTGGCCTGCGGACGCCCGCCGGGATGAACATCGGCGACGAGCAGGTGGACGGTGTTCGAGCCGATATCGAGGACTCCGAGACGCATGGGTTCAGCGTATCCACAGATAGAGTGGGCCCGATGTCCACCGAAGACGAGACGACGATCGACTCGCTGTACCGCGAGATCGGGCGCGCAGACTGGGCACGCCTGGCTGCCGGCATCCCCGCTCCGCTCACCGAGACCGAGGTCGTGCAGCTGCGCGGTATCGGCGATCGGCTGGATCTCACCGAGGTGCGCGAGGTCTATCTGCCGCTGAGCCGGCTGCTGAGCACCTACGCCGAGAACACCCAGCGCCTCGGCGCCGAGACCGCCGCCTTCCTCGGCGAAGCCGACTCGACCACGCCGTTCGTGGTCGCCGTCGCCGGGTCGGTCGCGGTCGGAAAGTCCACCATCGCACGGCTGCTGCGCGAGCTGATGAGCCGGTGGCCGGGAACGCCCCGGGTGGAACTGGTCACCACCGACGGCTTCCTCTACTCGAACGCGGAGCTCGAGCGCCGCGGCCTCATGGAGCGCAAGGGCTTTCCGGAGTCGTACGACCGCCGCGCACTGGTCAGCTTTCTCACCGAGGTCAAATCCGGCGCCGCGGAGGTGCGCGCCCCGTTCTACTCGCACGTCCGCTACGACATCGTCCCCGATGCGCATGTCACGGTCCGTCGCCCCGACGTCGTCATCGTCGAGGGCCTGAACGTGCTCTCGCCCCCGCCGTCGCCCCACGACGTCGCCGTCAGCGACCTCTTCGACTTCTCGATCTACGTGGATGCCGACGAAGCCGACATCGCCCAGTGGTACGTCGACCGTTTCCTCGCCCTGCGCCGCGGGGCGTTCAGCAACCCGAACTCGTTCTTCAACGTGTTCGCCGACCTCTCCGACGAGGAGGCCGTCACGACGGCCCTCGGCTACTGGAACGAGATCAACCTGCCCAACCTCCGCGAGAACGTGGCGCCCACGCGTCACCGCGCCACCCTCGTGCTGAAGAAGGCGGCGGCGCACGCGGTGGAGTCGGTGCGCCTGCGCAAGCTCTGACGGCGACGTCCGCCGAATTCACGGCGTTTGTCAGGGCTCCGAGCAAAAGCCCACATCTAGCATTGACCCTATGTGTGGAATCGTCGGTTACGTAGGTCCTCGCGACAGCCAGGCCATCCTCCTGTCCGGGCTCGCCCGCCTCGAGTACCGCGGCTACGACTCGGCCGGCATCGCCGTGATCGACGGCGGCGGTGACCTCGACATGCGCAAGCGTGCGGGCAAGCTGCAGGTGCTGCGCGACGATCTCGCCGCCCACCCGATGCCCGACGGCACGACCGGGATCGGTCACACGCGGTGGGCCACCCACGGGGGTCCGACCGACGCCAACGCGCACCCCCACCTCGCCGACGACGACAAGCTCGCCGTCATCCACAACGGCATCATCGAGAACTTCTCGGAGCTGAAGGCCGAGCTGCTCAGCGAGGGGTACACGTTCCGCTCCGAGACCGACACCGAGGTCGCCGCGGTCCTCCTCGGCCGCGAGTATCGGGCCTCCGGCGATCTCGTCGCCGCCTTCCGCACCGTCGTGGCCCGTCTGGAGGGCGCTTTCACCCTCCTGGCGATGCACCGCGACCAGCCCGGGCTGGTCGTGGGCGCCCGCCGCAACTCCCCCCTCGTCATCGGTCTCGGTGAGGGAGAGAACTTCCTCGGCTCCGACGTCGCCGCCTTCGTCGAGCACACCCGCCACGCGCTCGCGATCGGTCAGGATGAGATCGTCGCGATCACACCCGCCGGCGTCGAGGTGACCGACTTCACCGGCGCCCCCGTCGAGGTCGAGCCGTTCGAGGTTGTCTGGGACGCGTCGGCGGCCGAGAAGGGCGGCTGGTCCTCGTTCATGGCCAAGGAGGTCTCCGAGGAGCCCGACGCGGTCGCGAACACCATCCGTGGACGCCTGCACGACGGCACCGTGACCATTCCCGAGCTCGAGGGGCTGGACGAGCTGTTCACCGGCATCCGTCGCATCGTCGTGATCGCGTGCGGCACCGCCGCCTACGCCGGGCAGACCGGCAAGTACGCACTCGAGCAGTGGACCCGCATCCCCGTCGATGTGGAGCTCGCGCACGAGTTCCGCTACCGCGACCCGGTCATCGGCGAGGACACGCTGGTCGTCTCGATCAGTCAGTCGGGTGAGACGATGGACACCCTGATGGCCGTCAAGTACGCCCGCGAGCAGGGCGCCAAGACGCTGTCGATCTGCAACACGCAGGGAGCGACCATCCCCCGCGAGTCGGATGCCGTGATCTACACGCACGCCGGGCCCGAGGTGGCCGTCGCCTCCACGAAGGCCTTCGTCGCCCAGATCACCGCGCTGTACCTGCTGGCCCTGCACGTCGCGCGTCTTCGCGGCACGATCTCCGTGGCCGAGCAAGCGACGCACGTGCGCGAGCTCGAGGCGATCCCCGCCAAGATCCAGCGGGTGCTCGCGGAGGAGCAGACGCACATCGAGCAGTTCTCCCACTGGATGGCCGACACCCAGTCGGTGCTGTTCCTGGGGCGCCACGTGGGCTACCCGATCGCTCTGGAGGGTGCGCTCAAGCTCAAGGAGATCAGCTACATCCACGCGGAGGGATTCGCCGCCGGCGAGCTCAAGCACGGCCCGATCGCCCTGATCGAACCCGGTCAGCCGGTCTTCGTCATCGTGCCCTCTCCGCGCGAATCGGCGGAGCTGCACAAGAAGGTCGTCTCCAACATCCAGGAGATCCGCGCCCGAGGCGCCCGCGTCATCGCCGTCGCCGAAGAGGGCGACGCCGCCGTGCTGCCGTTCGCCGACGAGGTGCTGCGCATCCCGCTGGCCGGCCCCCTGTTCGAGCCGCTCCTGGCCGTCGTGCCGCTGCACATCTTCGCCATGGGCCTCGCCACCGCGAAGGGCCTGGACGTCGATCAGCCGCGCAACCTCGCGAAGTCCGTCACCGTCGAGTAATCGCCGCCGCAGGTAGGCTGGCGGGGGCGCGCGTGCGGAGGGGGTGGATGCCGTGATCATCGGAATCGGCGTCGACCTCGTCGACATCCCGCGCTTCGAGCGGTCGCTGCAGCGCACGCCTCGGCTGCTCGAGCGGCTCTTCGCGCCGACGGAGCGCGCCCTCCGACCGCACTCGCTGGCCGCCCGCTACGCCGCCAAAGAAGCGCTGATCAAGGCTCTCGGCGGGTCGGACGGCGTGCACTGGACCGACATCGAGGTCGCGAGCGAGCCGTCCGGTCGGCCCGTCTTCGCACTCACCGGCGAGACGGCGGCGACCGTCGCCGCGCGCGGCATCGGCGCCCTCCACCTGTCCCTCAGTCATGACGCGGGCCTGGCGACCGCGTACGTCATCGCCGAGTCGCAGGAGAGCGCATGAGCAGACTCCCCGAGGGCGTGCTGCGCGAAGCCGTCATCGACACCTCCGCGATCACCGCGAACGTGCGGCATCTGCGACAGCTCACGGCATCCGAGATCATCGCCGTCGTCAAGGCAGACGGGTACGGGCACGGCGCCGTGCGGGCGGCCCGCGCGGCACTGGAGGGCGGTGCGCGCCGCATCGGCGTCTCCGACATCGACGAGGCGCTGGCCCTGCGCCGTGCCGGCATCGATGCCCCCCTCGTCGCCTGGCTGCACGCACCCGGAGCCCGCTTCGCCGAAGCCGCCGCCCGCGGCATCGAGCTCGGCGTCTCCAGCCTCGACCAGCTGCAGGCCGCCGCCGCGGCGGCGACGGGGGATCGCCCCGTGGGCGTGCACCTGAAGATCGAGACGGGTCTCGGCCGCAACGGGCTCGCCCCCGCCGACTACGCGGTCGCCTTCGCCGAAGCGGCCCGCCTCGAGCGCATCGGGCGCCTGCGGGTCGTGGGCATCTTCAGTCATCTCTCCAACACGTCCTCCGCCGACGACCGCGCCGCGATCGAACGTTTCACGGACGGGCTCGCGCTCGCGGCATCCCACGGTCTCGCTCCGCAGCTGCGGCACATCGCCGCCTCGCACGCGGCCATCGCCCTGCCCGAGTCGCGCTTCGGGTGCGTGCGGCTCGGTATCGCGATCTACGGGCTGTCGCCGTTCGCCGACCGCACGTCCGCCGAACTGGGCCTGCGGCCGGCGATGACCCTGCGTGCTGCGGTCGCGGCGGTGCGCCGCGTGCCCGCCGGCCAGGGCGTCTCGTACGGCTACGCCTACCGCACGACGCAGGCGACCACGCTCGCGCTGATTCCGGCAGGGTATGCCGACGGTGTGCCGCGCGCGGCGTCCGGCGGCGGCGCCGTCCGCATCGGCGGGGAGGTCTTCCCCGTCGCCGGCCGCATCGCGATGGACCAGTTCGTCGTCGACGTCGGCGACCACCCGGTCGCCGTGGGCGAGGAGGCGGTGCTGTTCGGCGACCCGACGCTCGGGGCGCCGCCGGTGGAGGTGTGGGCGGATGCCGCCGGCACGATCAACTACGAGATCGTTACGCGCGTCGGTCCGCGCGTGCCGCGGCGCGAAGGGTCGGCGTGAGCTCACTGATGCGCGCTGCGCCCGCGTCCTGCGGGAATCCGCGACCCGTCCGCGGTGTTGCACGCCAGCGGAGAGAAGACGAAACGGTGATCGCATGAGCGGATTGGATGAGTTCGTCGGGCAGCGCGAGATCGCCTCGCCCGCAGAGATGGAAGAACTGGGTCGGGCTTTCGGCCGCGCGCTGGGCGCCGGTGATCTGGTCGTGCTCACGGGGCCGCTGGGCGCGGGTAAGACGACGTTGACGCGCGGATCGCCGCCAGCTGGGGG